>JAZQXH010000074.1:0-17599 GCA_045632745.1 Alloprevotella sp. | reverse complement strand
CTTAGGAAGTTTAACAAAAATTTTCGGAAAACAGCGCAAATTTTTCCTTCTTCAAAAGAAAAAAGTTTTTCTTCAAAGGAAAAAATTCCTACTTCAAAGGAAAAAAATCCTTCTTCAAAGGAAGTTTTCAGGAGAAAGGTTATAAAAAAAGGAGGGCAGCACAGCCCTCCTTTAACTTTATGCAAATATACATCATTTTTCGGCGAACTCCAAATCTGCATTTCGCGCCATTTTTACAAAAGTTAACAGTTTGACACCCTCTTTTGCTATTTCTGAACTTACAATAAAGGCGATTTTTGCATGCCAGATTTTAAGGGCAAAAATCGAAATGCACGAAAAATATCAAAGCAGGATTTCGTGTGTATTAAATTACGAATAGTTCATATTTAGTTTTCTATGAAAATAAACAAATAGATGTGCTGATTATTTTTTTGAACACGAACCAAGGGTCGACGTTAAAGTCAATCGCTCGAATAAGAGAATCACCATGCGGAGTTGATTAGTTTGTTATATACGGTAATGGGTTTAAAATTGAGTTTATGAGTTTGATAACTTACCGCATGGATTGACTTGCGCGACCTTCGGTTCGTGTTATTAGTGAGATTTGTGTTCAAAAATAATCACGTGTCAGTATGTTTTTGCTTTGAACACGGATTGGTCTCTTAGGAAATGCTATATAAGCAGACGTCCCAGTGTGACGTCTCTGCAATGGGTGCTACTCGCATGCGAGCGTTTGAGACCACCTTCTTATTTACTGTTTTCATGGGTCTCGTAAAAAAAAACACCAATGCTACATTGGCTGAATTCAGCTTGCATAGCATTGGTGAATATGGGTGAATGATTCTTTATCAGTCTGTAGATACTTAGTCTTCGCGTACTGCCTTCGTGATGTGTTCGATCTTCATGAGTTCCTGGCAGATGATTTTTGCATCGTCGGTGTGGTAAATGCTCACAACGATGGTGCCTTCGAAGATGCCGTCGTGCGTCTTAAGTGTGATTTCGCGTACGAGGAATTGCTTCATTGTTTCGAAGCAGTCGGCAATGCTGTGGAGCACGCCGCGCGCGTCAACACCACGTACGAAGAAGCGTGATTCGAAACTTTCGGTGTGACCCAAAGCCCAGCTGCAGGCGATGATGTTGTTGCCATAGCGAGTTTTGAGTTTTGTTGCAGTTTCGCATTGGCGCTTGTGGATTTCAAGACGTCCGTCCTGCGTGATGTATCCGAGTACGTCGTCGCCCTGGATGGGGTGGCAGCACGTGGGGAGGGTGCAGTGGCAGAAAGTTTCTTCGTTGATTTCAAAGGTCTTTTTGCGGTTGATGGTCTTGATGAAGTCAAGCGTATCGGCAACTTCTTTTCCGGGCGTAGTCGTGGCGGTGCTTGTGTTCTTGTTCTGTTCTTTGGAGTTGAAGAAAGGCAGGAAGTCGAGAATGCCGCGGCGAGCGCTCTTTTTGTCGAGGAGAGCGTTGACATCTGCTTCGCTGAGAATAACCTTCTTTTCAGCCAGAGCGAGGAAAAACTCATCGCGCTGTCTGTAGCGATGGATTTTACAGAGTTTTTCGACAATGGCTGTGTTGTAGTCCAATTCGTGTTGCTGCAAGAAGGTAGTGACGATATTTTCGCCCAACATTTCCTTTTCGCGGCGTTCGCGGCGCAGGATGGCTTGAATCTTGCCGCGCGCTTTGGCTGATGTGGCAAAATTGAGCCACTCGGGTTGTACGCGCTGCGCTTTCGACGTGAGGATTTCGATTTGGTCGCCGCTCTTCAGTTTGTAGCTCAGCGGTTCGAGTTTGTGGTTCACCTTTGCACCAAAGCAGTGGCTGCCGAGGAAGGAGTGAATCATGAAGGCAAAGTCGAGCACGGTGCTGTCGGCAGGCATGGTCTTGATTTCGCCCTTGGGGGTGAAGACAAGGATTTCGCGTGCGTAGAGATTGAGCTTAATCGTGTCGAGGAGGTCGAGCGTATCGGGCTGTGGGTCGTCGAGGATTTCTTTGATGGAGTTGAGCCATTGGTCGAGTTCGGACGAATCGTATTCGGAGCCCGGTGCTTTGTATTTCCAGTGAGCCGCAAATCCCTGTTCGGCAATGTCGTTCATGCGGTCGGAACGAATCTGAACTTCTACCCAATTACCCGTTTGGCTCATAAAGGTGTTGTGGAGTGCCTGATAACCATTGGCTTTGGGCATGGAGAGCCAATCACGGAAACGCGAGGGGTGGGGGCGATAGATGCTCGTGAGTTCGGAGTAGATACGGAAGCATTCGCTGATTTCGAGCGCGCGGTCTGTGGGCTTGAACACGATGCGGATTGCCATGATGTCGTAAACCTCCTCGAACTTCACCTTTTTGGTCTGCATTTTTTTCCAGATAGAGTAGGGACTTTTGATGCGTGCCTTGATGGTGTAGTCGATGTTGAGCTTGTCGAGCGCTTCGCGGATGGGGGTGATGAAACCATTGAACTCGTCTTCGCGTTCGATTTTTGAAGCTTCGAGCTGGTTGACGATGGCCTGGTATTCTTCGGGGTGCTCGTATTTGAAACTGAGGTTTTCGAGTTCCGTCTTTATTTTATTGAGTCCTAAGCGGTCGGCAAGGGGGGCAAAGATGTATTGCGTTTCGCCGGCAATCTTGTACTGCTTGGAGGGGAGCATCGAACTGAGCGTGCGCATGTTGTGCACACGGTCGGAAATCTTGATGAGAATGACGCGGATGTCGTCGCTCATGGTGAGCAGCAACTTCTTGAAAGTCTCTGCCTGCAATGAAGCATGCTCGCCAAAGATGCCGCCCGAGATTTTGGTGACACCCTCAACGATGTTTGCCACCTTAGGACCGAAGAGGTTGCAGAGGTCTTCGTTGGTATAGTCTGTGTCTTCTTCCACGTCGTGGAGCAGGGCGGCACAGATGGAGGTTGAGCCCAACCCGATTTCTTCGCATGCTACTTGCGCCACGGCGATGGGGTGGAGAATGTAGGGTTCGCCCGAGCGGCGGCGCACACCCTTATGAGCTTGCTTGGCAAAGTTGAACGCCTTTGTGATGATGTCCACCTTGCCACGATGGTTGGAAGCTAAGTATGTGTCTATGAGTCGCTGAAAAGCCTCGCTAATCATCTTCTCATCTTGAATTTCCTGAGGGGTGAGTTCTTTTTCTTCCATAGCGCAATTATCTTATGCGGAGCTTTTGCCCTGCGCGAATGTTGTTGTTTTTCAGTCCGTTGAGTTTTTTGATTTTTGCTACGGTTGTGTTGTAGCGGCGTGCGATGGAGCCAAGGTTGTCGCCGTTGCGTACTTTAATCGTAGTGGGCGACTTTGATTTTGAAACCGCATCTTTGGGGAGTTCGACCGTTGCGCGTCGTTTGTTGAATTCGCTTGCACGGTGGTTGTAGATGCTGTCTTCAAGGTCGATGAAGGTGAGCAGCGTTTCCTGTGGCAAACGGAGGGAGTAGGGCTTTACGTTGCCCGGGATAATGTCCTTTTTATACTGAGGGTTGAGCGAGCGCAATGCCTCAATGTTAATATTGCAAAGGTCGGCAATCTGCTGAAAATGCACGCTTTGATTGACAACGACAGTGTCGGTGGCAATGGGATATTGCGTTTGCATAGGGAGAATATGATGGTCGCAATAGTATTGCATGGCATAGTTGACAGCAATGAATGCGGGCACATATCCGCGTGTTTCGGTGGGCAGGTAGGGATAGATTTTCCAGTAGTCGGCTTCGTCGCCGGCGCGGTGGATGGCTTTGTTTACATTGCCCGGTCCGTAGTTGTAGGCAGCGATGACAAGGTTCCAGTCGTGGTAGATTTCGTAGAGGTCCTTGAGGTAGCGCGCTGCCGCCCAGGTAGATTTTACGGGGTCCTGGCGTTCATCGACAAAACTATTAACTTCCAGTCCGTAGCGCTTGCCTGTGGCGAGCATGAACTGCCAAAGTCCTACGGCACCTGCCTTGCTGCGTGCAGTAGGATTGAGCGACGACTCAATGATGGGCAGGTACTTGAGTTCGAAGGGAAGGTCGTAGTAAGCCAGCGCTTCCTCAAACATGGGGATATAGAAATTGCCCGCTCCAAGACAGAAACTGATGGTTTTGTTGAGGCGGTTGGTGTATTGGTCAATGAATTGGCGCACCACGCTGTTGTAGGGCATTTCGATGATGGCAGGCAGGCGGTTGAGGCGCTCTTGGAAGTCGGAGTCGGTCAGCGCTGTGAGATAGGCAGGCGTTTCCGTTGTAGGTTGCGGAAAGATGTATTGTTTTGAGTTCCACAACATGAGCAGAGAGTCGATGTCTGCCAACATTCCGTTGGGCAAACCGATTGCCTCATCAGCATCGAGTGCGTTGTCGTGAATGATGAGTATGCTATCGTTTTGCGCAGTGGTGGCAGTAGATGATACGAATGCAAGTAGTATCGAGGCGAAAAAAGTTTTGATGTGCGTCATTTATTGTGGTTTGTTGTCGGTTGTCCATTCTCCGTCGTTCGTTGTAGGAAGACGGATTTTAGAAATTAAGGGTGCAACCGATGCCGTAGCTTTGTTGTTTCTGTTGAGAGTTGAATTTTTGTTGGTCGATGACGGTCGGTTCCAGTCGCATTGTAAGGTCGGGGGTGATGTCGAACTCCGAAAGTTGGGCATCGACATAGGCGTCGATGACGGAGAGGATATATACTCCAACGAAGCAAAACGCTGAAAGGTCGCGCCAACGGCGATAGCGGTTTTTGCGATTCTTGAAGACTTCCTTGAAATGCTCTTCGCGTCCCTCCATGTTGAAGTTGGGCGGAAGGAATTCAGTGTAACTATGTGTTTCGGGATTGGTGTCCATGATGTCGAGGTAGGCTTGCGAGTAGTCGCTATACATTTGCTGGTTCCAGGTAAATGCGTAGGTGCAGCCTAAAAAACCACCATAGACAAGGGGAAGTTTCCAGTATTTTCGGTTGTAGATTTGTCCGGCTCCGGGAATGATGAGCGCAAGCCACAATGCTCGCTGAGGGTCGGGCACAAATTGTGCGCGCTCCATTTCGCGCTGTTGTTTGCGCAGTTCCTTTTTCTCTGCAGGCGAGAGGTCCAGTGTGATAGTGTCAATGCCGGCAGTTGGCGATTGCAGAGGGTCGGATATAGTTATTTTCGTAGTGTCTGAAGCGAGCGTCTTTGGGGCATTTGCGGGTTGTTTTTCGTTTCCCGCAATAATACGCACTTGCGCCGACGCATCATTTGCACCGGCGCAGCTTATTATAAGTAGAATTGTGAATAAGATTTGCCTCATTTTTTTTGAACTTAAGTTTCGTATGTATAAGTTCTTTCTTATTAAGGATTAACAAGAGAAGGATGGTCGTTTGTGTAGTAGTGGGATTGCGTTCCGAACGGCAGCCTCAAGACCTTATAACCCAAGAATAGTAGACGAGTTAATAGGTACGAGGAACTGCGAAGCTGATGAGCGCAAGCGAATAAACAAGATGGTCAGACTCGGACGCTGGTTTGCACGCTGCATAGCCTCAAAGCGAAGCGACCTCAAAACCTTACAACCTTAAACCTTGCGAAACTTCTATTTTGAATAAATCATTTCTTCATTCTGTCGAAGAGTTCAATGATGCGTGTAAGTTCTTCTTCGTTGTTGAAAGGAATGCTGATTTTGCCTTTTCCCTGCTGCGAACATGTCATCTGAACTTTAGCTTTGAAGAAGTCGGAAAGTTCGTTTTTCAAGACTTTAAATTCTTCGGGCAGGAGCGTGCGCTTATCTTTCAGTTTTTGGCGACCGCTAACTACGCTTTCGCCCATATTGATTTGAGCGACCATTTCTTCAACCTGGCGTACGGAATAGCCTTTTTCAACAATTTCCTTAAAGAGCTTTACCTGCAGCGTGGGGTCGGCTAAACCTAAGAGAGCACGAGCATGTCCTTTGTCGATGCGCTTGTTCTTGATAGCCATCTGCACTTGTGCGGGGAGCTTGAGCAGTCGCAGCGTGTTGGCGATGGTGGCACGGTTTTTGCCAATTTGCTCGCTGAGTTCCTCCTGCTTGAGGTTGTATTTCTCGATGAGATGCTGGTAGGCAAGTGCAACTTCAATGGCATTGAGGTCTTCGCGCTGAATGTTTTCGACCAGAGCCATCTGCATCATGTTTTCGTCGTCGGCAGTGCGGATGTAGGCAGGGATGGATTGGAGACCTGCCATCTGAGATGCGCGCCAGCGGCGTTCGCCGGCAATAATCTGATAGACACCGTTCTCCATCATTCTTAACGTGATAGGTTGCACGATGCCTACGTTTTTGATAGATTCAGCCAACTCGCTCAGTGCCGTTTCGTCGAATTCGCGGCGCGGCTGATTGGGGTTGGCAATTATTTGATTGAGGGGAATTTCGCTGATGGACGATGAACCGTTGGTCTGAACTTCCTCCTGCGTAGAGATGAGTGCGTCGAGACCGCGGCCCAGTGCTGCGAACTTCTTTTTAACAGCCATGAGTGGTGAGTTGTTTTATTGTAGAACAGGGATAAAGTCTTATCCTGTTGTTTTAACCATGTTTTTTTTGATAATCTCCTTTGCCAAAGCAAGGTGGTTCTTCGCTCCTGTAGAGTCGGCATCGTAAAGGATGACGGGCAATCCGTGTGATGGAGCTTCGGAGAGTTTCACATTGCGATGTATGACGGTGTCGAACACGAGTTCCTGGAAATGTCGCTTCACTTCGTCGTAAATTTGGTTGGCAAGGCGAAGGCGTGAGTCGTACATTGTGAGCAGGAAACCTTCGATTGAGAGCGATGGGTTTGTCTTGCGCTTGATGATACGAATGGTGTCGAGCAGTTTGGAGATTCCTTCGAGGGCGAAATATTCGCACTGGACGGGGATAATAACGGAGTCGGCAGCCGTAAGTGCGTTGACAACCGTAAGTCCCAGCGAAGGCGAGCAGTCGATGAGGATGTAGTCGTATTCGTTTTTGATAGGAGCCAGCGCATTTTGAATGATGCGTTCGCGATTCTTGAAATTAAGCATTTCGATTTCTGCTCCTACAAGGTCGATGTGCGAGGGTATGATGTCGAGGTTTTCGATGTCGGTAGTGTAAATTGCTTCGCGAACATCGACGAGGTTGACCAGGCACTGGTAGATAGAAGTGTCTATCTGGCTTGAATCAACGCCGAGCCCTGACGTAGCATTCGCCTGGGGGTCGGCATCAATCAGCAACACTTTCTTTTCAAGCGTAGCCAATGATGCTGCGAGGTTCATAGAAGTTGTGGTTTTACCGACACCACCTTTTTGGTTTACTAAAGCAATAATTTTTCCCATGAATTTCAATAGTCAGTGCGTCTTGTTTTCTGTTAGTCCTTAGTTGAGAAAGGCGCATTATTATGGATTTTGCAAAGTTAATAAATTTTTTTTAACAATGGGTGCGACTAAAAGTTTTTTACTAATTTTGCGAAAAATTAAACAGATATGCGACCTTATATACTAATTTCTAACGATGATGGCGTAAGTGCTCGTGGGATAAACTTCCTTGTCGATACGTTGCGCCCGTATGCCGATATCTTGGTTGTTGCACCCGATGGTCCTCGTTCGGGCGGCAGTTGTGCTATTACTACGACAGTGCCTTTGCGCTACACGCTCTTGCGCAAAGAGGACGGACTCACGGTGTATAGTTGTACCGGAACACCTGTTGACTGCGTGAAGGTGGCAATCAACGAACTCGTCGAACGCACACCGACGGTCGTGATTGGTGGTATTAATCATGGCGATAACTCTGCTGTCAATGCTCATTATTCTGGCACAATGGGGGTGGCTTATGAAGGCGCGATGCAGGGCATCCCCTCTATTGCTTTTTCGCTCGACGACCATTCGTCAAATGCCGACTTTGCACCTCTGGAAGCGGCAATCGTGGAGATTACGATGAAGGTAGTAAATGAAGGATTACCAATGTTTTCGTGCTTAAACGTGAATTTTCCTGTGAGAAAGGAGTTTAAGGGAATTCGTGTTTGCCGAATGACGAAGAGTCGTTGGACGAAAGAAACAAAGTCGTGCTTGCATCCCACAACAGGTAAACCTTACGTTTGGCTTGTTGGGAACAGAGAAAACATGGAACCGGAAGCGGAGGATACGGATATCTGGGCAATGGCAAATGGGTATGTCGCAGTAATGCCCGTTACGCTGGATTGCACGGATTATGGATTGATGAAGACATTGAAATTTTAAACAGTGTGTGTCGTTTTTTTGCCTAAATTCTTTTTATGAAATACTTTTTGATTGCCGGCGAAGCAAGTGGTGACCTTCATGCTGCACATTTGATGAAGGCTTTGAAGGCGCAGGATGCCGAAGCGGAGTTTCAGTTTTACGGCGGAGATAAGATGCAGGCGGAGGGTGGCACCTTGTTGTGTCACTACAAGCATCTTGCATACATGGGCTTCATTCCTGTGTTGCTTCATTTGCGTACCATTCTGAAAGGTATGGAGCGATGCAAGCAGCAGATTGAGGAGTGGCGCCCCGATTGTGTGATCCTGATAGATTATCCCGGGTTCAATCTCAAAATAGCCAAGTTTGTTAAGACAAAGGCGCTTTGTCCTGTCTATTATTACATATCTCCGAAGATTTGGGCGTGGAAGGAGCATCGCATTAAGGATATCCGAGCTTATGTTGACCGCTTGTTTTCAATTCTGCCGTTCGAAGTTGATTTTTTCGAGAAGAAGCATGGTTACCCCATTTCGTATGTAGGCAATCCTACGGCAGATGAGGTGGCAGCTTTCAAGGCTGAGTACAAAGAGAGTCTTGACGACTTTCTGCTGAAGAACAAACTGGCGGACGACCGCCCCATTGTGGCGTTGCTTGCCGGAAGCCGAAAGCAGGAAATTAAGGATAACCTCCGAAGAATGTGCGAGGCTGCCTATTTTTCAATAGACAAAGGTTATCAGTTGGTTTTAGCAGCTGCGCCGTCTATTCCCGTAGAGTATTACGAACAAATATTTGCACGTTTGGGGTGGAGGAAGGAAGAACTTCCTGTGATTCTGCAAAATCAGACTTACCCATTGTTGGCGCATGCGTCGGCAGCATTGGTTACTTCGGGTACAGCAACTTTGGAGACGGCACTCTTTAGTGTGCCGCAGGTGGTTTGCTATTATACGGCGATGGGTAAGTTGGTATCCTTCTTGCGTCGTTGTTTCCTCAAAGTCAAGTATATTTCGTTGGTGAATCTCGTTGTTGACGAAGAAGTCGTTGCTGAACTCGTTGCGGACGAGATGAACGTCAGCAACGTGGCATTTCATTTGAACGAAGTGCTTTATGGTGGCAAGCGACGTATGAAGCAATTACAGGGTTATGCCCGTATGGCACAAGTGCTTGGTGAACCCGGCGCTCCTCAGCGGGCGGCGGCAGAAATTGTGGCCCTGCTGAAACAAGGCGGCAGGGCTTGATGTTCGGGACTCTGAATTGCTGATTTTGGGATGAACAAGGTTTTAGTCTGCGATGATTTTGCTTGCATAAAATAACCTTAAAAATTAGCAAAATACGCTGTATATGTGTTAATTCTTAGAATCTTTGTTGGAAGACTTGATTGCGCTTAATTGCTAACCCTGTCTTGCAATTTTAAAATATTTTCTAAGTTTTAACTAAAATGTTTGTATTTTATTGTGAGGTTAGAGAAAAAAAATACAAATTTGCAGAAATTAGTGAGGATTGCCTCTGATCCAATGTGATTTTGCAGAGCACATGAATGTTGTGATTCGAATTATTACGATGAAACCGAGGTGTATAATTGTCGCTCCGCTTAATGATGCTTTAGTGGCAGCGATACTCATAATTATATTAGGAAACAATTATTATAACACAATTTATTATTAATTAACGATGAAAAAGAAATTCATTAATGGATTTTTGTTGGTCGCAGCGTTTGTTGCGTTAGCAACTTCTTTTGTCGCTTGTGATGACACAACTGAAGACAAGTTTGCAAATCTTCACGAGCAAATGACGGAGCAGAATCTTACTTTGCAAGATTTGTTGAACAAACAAATCGCCGGATTGAAGGCTGAATTGGCTGATCTCGAAGCACGCCACAAGTTGGATTCACTCGAAAACAACAATGATATCAACGGTTTGAACGGTCAGGTTGGTACGTTGAGCGGTCAGGTGACAACTCTTCAGCAGGCTATAGACTCTTTGAAGAAGCGCATTGAAGAGCTTGAAAACAAGAAGGATCCTTGCGACCCCGATGGTGACGGTAATTGCAACTGCGACCACTCTAAGGATGGTTCTTGCAACTGCGACCCCAACGCTGGTACAGGTGGCAACTGCACATGCACTCCTACTGATTGCGAATGGGTTAAAGATTCTGCAGACATCATTCGTCGTATCAACGAAGCCAACAAACTCGCAACTGAAGCTAAGGGTATTGCTAACGCAGCCCTCGAATTGGCAAAGCGCGACTCTGTTCGTATCGATGCTGACAGCATCCGTATCGACGAACTCGAAAATAGCGTAGCTGCACTCGAAGCTTTGAGATACTGCTGGAGCGATAGCCTCAAGAATGCTTACGACAAGGCTTTCGAAGCTTTCAACCGCGTTGTTAAGATGGAAGATTCTGTTTACTCAGAAATCGAACGTCTCGACACATTGGCAGCTCAGAACCTCCGCCTTGCAAATGCTTATGCAGATGCAGCAGCTCAGGAAGTTCAGAAGGCTTTGGAAGATTCTGTAACTAACTTGAAGCAACTCTTGAACGACTCAGTAGTGAGCCTTAATGAAAAGATCGCAGCTATTGATGCTGCTTACAAGGCTGCTGACGAAAAGCTCCGAGAAGACCTCGACTTACTTACAAAACGTGTAAACAATCTTGAAACTCAACTTGATAACCTTACAGGTGCATTCAACCAGTTGATTACAAGCGTACTCGTTCAGGGTGTTACAAGCCCCGTATTCGGTTATGCAGCGCTCCCCGTTAACCTCCGTAGCAACATCCTCGCTGCTTACTATGGTATGACAGACCAGGGTACAGAATTCCCCACAGCTCGTCCCGGTTTCTATGTTGACCAAGACGCTCTCAAGCTCACTTCTGCCGACGTTAAGATGCTCGGTGCTAAGACTTGGAAGAAGAAGGCTGGCGAAACTATCGTTGGCGACGAAGGCAACGCAGGTACACTCTACCTCACAGTGAACCCCAACACAGTTGACTTCACTGGCGTACAGTTCCAGCTCGTTAACAGTATCGAAGAAGAATGTGGCGTTAAGCTCAGCAGCATCGCTCCTTCTGACCACAAGCTTACTTTCGGCGTTTCACGTGCAGGCAACAACAATGGTTTCTACGAAGCTAAGGCTACTCTCGCTGTAAACGATATCAACAAGGTGAAGGTTGACCTCGACCTCGAAGCATTGAAGGACGTTGTAGTTGACGTTAAGAACTTCAGAGATGGTTTCAATATCACAAACGTTCTCTCTACAGTTGTTGAACAGCTCGACGGTGTGCTCGATGCAAATGCTGTAAAGGCAACTTGGACAGACGAACTCGGCGAAACTCGTAGCACATATTCACACTACGCAGTTGCTGCAACAGCAGTGAAGCCCCTTTCTTACGCATTCGCTAAGGATATCAACATCCAGCAGGTTCCCGGTCTCGACCGTGCAGAAAACTTCATCGACAAGATGGCTGACAAGGCTTACAACACTTTGGAAAACATCATCCCCGACTTCGGTAACATCTCGTTCACACTTCCTACAATCAACAAGATTTCAATTCCTGAACTTGATCCTGCTGATTGTGTAGTTAAGTTTGTAATTGACGTTAATACAACTGTTAAGTATGAACTCAGTATTGATACCGTAATTTCTTTGAAGGATGTTAATGTTGATGATTTGCATGGTGCAACAGGTAAGGTGAAAATTCCTATTACAGTTCCTGAAAAGATTCACAGAGTGGATGTTGAGTATGTAGATAGTATTTCTGGTGATACGATAAGACACACAGAAAATATTCATATTCCCGCATATGAATTCGAAGCTGAAGTTCCTTCTACAGACTTCATTGTAGATGGTCCTACTATCAAGCTTGAAGACTTTGTATTGTCTATTACTCGTGAACTTGAAATCCCCGTTGAATACACTTACGAAGGCGAACAGAACATCTACGACGTGGTAAACAAGCTTTATGGCAACATCGTTGGTTCTATCGAAGGTGTTAACACTACTATCGAAGATCTCTCTAAGTTTGTAGATGACGTTAACGCTGTGCTCGACGACCTCAACAAGTTGAAGGACGTTACAAACAAGGTAGAAGGCGTTAAGGACGAAGTCGTTGCTAAGATTTCTAAGTTCCTCGACAAGTTCAACGCTAAGTTCTGCACATTGATTAACAATGCAAATGCAGTGCTCCAGCCCGTATTGCTCGCTAAGACAAACGACGGATTCTGCAAGCTCAGCAAGGCTAAGAAGATGCCTACAGTTGTATCTAACGGCTTGTTTACATTGATGCCTACATCACACTCAGCTGAAATCCTTGCTCCTGCTGCTAAGAAGCTCGTTGGTGTGACAAACGTTTACTCACTCAACTACAAGGCTAATGCTCAGGCAGGTGATGCAGCATGTCTCAACGCGCTCCAGGCTGCTAATGCTCAGGAAAACATTGGTGACGTAGTTGCAGGTGACGAAACTAAGTTGGACATCATGCTTCAGAGAGGCTTCGTTTACGAAATTGCTTACACTGCAGTTGACTTTAGCGGTAAGGTTATCGCTCAGAAGTATTACGTTCGCGTAAAGTAATTCTAAACCAAGTAAATAAAGTAACAATATAGTTGTGGGATTTCCTCTTCGGGAGGGTTCCCGAGAGGAATCCCGACTATTTTTCATTCAAATAACAGATATAACTAAATAGGATTATGAAATTCACTAAGACTATTGTATCATGTCTCTTGGCTTTGGGCTGCTTTACTGCTAACGCTCAGGAAAACCAGGAACAGATTGTGAACGAATTCAATCCCCATTGGTATGTGCAGGTTCAGCCTCTCGGTGTTCAGCACACTTTGGGTGAAATTTCTTTCAACGACCTCATCACTTACAACTTCCAGTTGGGTGCCGGTTATAATTTTACTCCCGTTTGGGGTGCTCGTCTTACTGTTAATGCTTGGCAGAGTAAGGCTGGTTTGGAAAAGTCTAATGGTGCAACTTACAATTGGAAGTGGAGCTACGTAGCACCCATGGTGGATGGTACAATGAACGTTTCAAACTTCTTCCTCGGTTACAACCCCGATCGTAAGTTTAATGTTACAGCTCTCCTCGGTCTTGGTTTGAACATCGCTTTCAACAACGACGATGCTTTGAAGGTGAAGAACTCTCTTCAGTATGGCAAGGTTGATGGTTACAACCAGAACCTCGATAACCTCTGGACAGGCACAAAGTGCCGCGTTGCAGCTCGCGTAGGTCTTATGGGTGACTACCGCATCGACGAAAACCTCAGCGTAGGTGTAGAACTCCAGGCTAATACACTCAATGACCACTACAATTCTAAGCGTGCCGGCAATAGCGACTGGTATTTCAACGGTCTCGTTGGTATCAAGTGGAACTTCGGTTCAACTAACACAAAGAAGACTGTGCCCGTAGTTGCTCCCGCTCCTGTAGAACGCGTTATCGAACGTGTTGTTGAAAAGATTGTTGAAGTTCCTGCTAAGCCCGTTGAAGCTCCCGTAGTAGTTGAAAAGGCTATTGTTAAGCCCGAACCTCTCCGTCGCAACATCTTCTTCACTATCAACACTCGTACAATCACTGCTACAGAAATGGTGAAGGTAACAGAAATTGCTGACTACTTGAAGGCTAATCCCGCTGCTAAGGTAACTGTAACAGGTTATGCTGATAAGGGTACAGGTACTAAGGCTATCAACGACCGTCTTTCTAAGCAGCGTGCTCAGACAGTGGCTGACACACTCGTTAAGAAGTTTGGCATCGCAAAGGATCGCATCGTTGTTAGCGCTAAGGGCGACAGCGAACAACCTTTCGAAAACGCTGCTGACAACCGCGTGAGCATCTGTATCGCTGAATAATATTATTTGATTTTTATAATTACTCTGCTTTCTGCTTAGTGGACTGGCGCCATGAAGGTAGAGAGCAGAGCATTTTTTCTTACTATGAGAATCTTTACCTCGATTATCTTTTCTTTGATTTGTACGATGGTTTTTGCACAGGCGGATGGATATTACCGCGTGAAAAATCATAAGACGCAACGCTACATCACCGTAGTAGATAAGAAGGGAAGTGTAAATTTGAGTACTTCGGATGCCGACCTCGGTGCGCTCGTTACCATCAAAGGTTTTGATAGAGTCGTTTCGGATGTGTCTTCTGTCATTCATATCAAGAAAGTCCCTTCAGCCGGTGGCTATAATTTCGAAACGCAGGGCGTTGATACTTATGGCATCATCGGATACTATGTGAAGTTGCGTAATGGTACAGTCTCAGGCACTTATCGTGCTTATGCGCAGCATGGTTCTATGGTGAAATACCTGTGCGACGAAAATTGGGACGGTGATGAAGGATGGTTGAATACTTCTTCGGCGCAGACGCAGAATTGGTATATTCTGCCTGTATCGTCAGAGGGCGACAACTACTTCGGCGTCACACCTTCAATCAACTTAGGTGCTGCTACTTACTATCACGCATTCTATGCAGCGTTCCCCTTCGAACTTGCATCTGCAGGTATGACGGCATATTATGTTGACTTCGTTGATGGTGGTTTGGCTGTTTGGAAGGACGTAGCAAATGGCGTAGTGCCTGCTGCCGCTCCTGTTATCCTCAAGATGAAGTCCGACAAGGCTTCAAACAACCGTTTGGACTTCCTCGAATCAACTCCTACAAAGCTCAGCGGCAATGTGTTGAAGGGGGTATATTTCAACAATGATGGAGAACTTACAAATGGCGGCCACATCAATCAAACGAAGTACGACCCTGCTACAATGCGCGTTTTGGGCAAGATGAAGGATGGTTCGCTTGGTTTTATCACGGATAAGACTTTGGATTATCTTCCTGCCAATTCGGCTTACCTCAAGGTGGGCAAGGGCAGTCCTGAAGAAATCAAGTTGGTGACTGAAGAAGAATATGAAGTCCTTGCAGGTGTTGACGACATTTTTGTCGATAAGAAACCTTTGGTACAAGGCATCTATTCAATTTGCGGTGTTAAGTTGAGCGACGACGTTTCTTCGTTGAACACTCTCCCTGCCGGCATCTACATTGTTGATGGCAAGAAGGTCGTTGTGGGCAAGAAGTAACGACATCATGTTTCCCCCAACGTTCCTTTATGTCGCCTAATCGGCGTAAACAATATTTTATCAAAAAGTCCTTAGACTTCGTTAAGAATTTGTTTTCTTGCGAAAGGTCTAAGGACTTTTTTGTGGGCGAAAAAGCCAGTTTTTAGGTTTTGAGGCAGCTCGGTAGAATACAGAGTCTTTTTAGAGTACAGAGTTTTTTTAGAGTACAGAGCACAGAGTATAACTGCCGTTCGGATGGTGTGAGCAAACCTCGCTAAAGTTTGTGAAAGTCTGAGTTGTCTGTGTGATGAGTTCCGCAGTGCATTTCTTTCTATGCAGTCAAAGCCTTCTTAATATTAAGATATTTCATATGGTATCTATTTCGTATCACACAATCTAAATTAACAAAATGTTTACAATATGGTTGTATATATACAACCTTTTTTATTGTTATTTCGTTTATTTGCTCACGCTCATCAGCTACGCAGTCACGCGTACCTAACAACTTGTCTACTATTTTAAGGTTTACTATTTGGTTACTCCCCCATTCGTTTTTATAAACAATTTGGATAGCCCTTAAAACTTTAAAGCGTAGAGACTTAATAATCTCATAATCTGATTTAATTGTTGAGTATAGTTATTTGTATTCTTTACTGCGTCACGAAAACTCTCCAACTACCATCCTTTACACCACGCTCGACATATTTCTTTTGGATGAGTTGGTCGAGTAGTTTTTGGATGGCAGCGATGCTGATGCCTGTTATCTCTTTCATATCCTTTAACGTCAATGTTGGATAGGTTCTCATCGCATTTAATATCTTTGTATAATTTGGTGTGCGGAAGGCGATTCGTTCGCCGTCGTACCACCACACATTCTCGTTTTTCTCGCTTACAAACAACACATCGTTATATATTTCTGTCGCAACCAAGTCATTGAAGTATTTCAAGAACGGATGGATTTGCTTGATGTCAGCATGAGCGCTATCTCTTGGTATGGGGCCAACTTCAAGATCAGTCTGATGTAAGGCCTCTAAGTATTCATTTTTTTTGCGACTACGGACGACAATCATTGGATAATTATGGCGTGTAAGGATAAAGTTTACCATCAGTCGTGCGATACGTCCATTTCCATCCTCAAAGGGGTGAATGCGTATATAGCGGTAATGGAACAGTGCAGCTAGTTCCACAGGAGAGAGTTTACCCTCTAGTTCTGCTTTGTTGTACCAATCCACCAAATCTGCCATCAGACTAGGAGTTTCTTCTGGTGAAGCATATTCAAATCTGTCACCATATCGTGTAATTACACTATTAGGGCGTGTTTTATATTGTCCTGCATGTATCACGTAACTTGTCTGAATTCCTCCTGGCAAATTTCGACATACGGTATAATCCTCCCTAATTAGAGTTTTATGTAATGTGCGAATAAAATTTTGTGTCAATGGGACATCTTTCACTGCTGCTTCCTCGGTCATCATACGAAGACCTACATTGCTCGCCGTCATTTCTTGCACATCACTCACATCTGCTTCCCCAATCACTTTACCAAAAAGTAGCAAGATTTCTGTCTGACCATACGTCAGTGTGTTGCCTTCAATGTGGTTACTATTATAATTGAAGTCTACAGTAAAGCGACGACTAAGTCTTTCTTTGTCTTTTTCAGACAATGGCTGCATTTCTTTCCATGCAGTTAAAGCCTTCTTAATATTAAGATATTTCATATAGTTTTTTATTTATTATTACGCAATGCAAATATATAAAATGTTATCAATATGGTTGTATATATACAACCTTTTTTATTGTTATTTCGTTTATTTGCTCACGCTCATCAGCTACGCAGTCACACGTATCCCTCAACGTGTTTACATATAAATATAGATTACACCTTCTGTCCGGAAGGTGCGAGCAAGGCTCGAGAAAGTCTGTGTAAGTCCGTGAAGTTTGTGTGAGAATAAATATAGCAGTTTTTTGCGGGAATATGTTTTTTGAGGTTATGAGGTTTTAAGGTCGCTTCGCTTGTGAGGTTATAAGGGCTATGCAGCATGCAAACCAGCGTTCGAGTCTAACCATCTTGTATACTATTTTGAGGTTATAAGGTTATAAGGTCGCTTCGCTTGTGAGGTTTTAAGGCTATGCAGCGTGCATGCAGCGTTCAAACAAGCATTCGAATCTAACCATCTCGTCTACTCGTCTACTTGTTTACTCGTCTACTATCTTCGAAATTTTGCAAAATTTCGAAGATACGTTTTTTTAACATCCCTTAACACCGCTCAAAAAGTAAAAAAGTTTAAAACTTTAACTTATATTAAGAAAAACTTAGGAAGTTTAACAAATATTTTCCTAAAACAATGCAATTTTTTCCTTCTTCAAAAGAAAAAAGTTTTTCTTCAAAGGAAAAATTTCCTACTTCAAAGGAAAAAAATCCTTCTTCAAAGGAA
>JAZQXH010000073.1:0-3955 GCA_045632745.1 Alloprevotella sp. | reverse complement strand
CGTTGTTATAGTCAGTGTGCTCGCCAATCAGGTTGATACGACCCGGAGAGGCATAGATGCTTCCTGTTGTACCATCGAAGTGTTTGATGAATCTACTTCTTACGAAATCTATATCCATAGCTTTAATATATTTATAGGTTAGTTACTAATAGTTTTTAATCGCGTTATTATTTTTTTCCAGGTTTTGAACCAACAAGTGCGTAGAACAAGAGGTATGCTGCGCAGAATACTACTACCCAGAAGCTGGTGATGTAGTTGGTAGCGTCGGCAACGGCTGCCTGGATGGCCATCATTACGGCGCAACCGAATACCATTGTCATAAAGATACCCGAAGCGATAGCTGTGTACTTGCCAAGGCCCTCAACAGCCATATTGAAGATGGCACCCCACATAACCGATGTGCAAAGACCAACAAGCAGGAATGCAAAAATACCAACGGGGATAGGTTGCCAAATGAGAATCAGCTGGCCCCAATCAACACCGGGGAATGAAACGATTACATCGGTGGGAGCGAACATACCGAACAACACGAGAACGAGTGTTGCGATAGATACTGTTGTAATCATGGCGCGGCTTGAAACCTTGTTACCGATACCGGCACCTACGAAACGACCGATAAGCATCATGAACCAATATACTGCCACGAGCATACCTACTGTACCTGCAGGAATACCGTCAGCGATAAGGTACTGCTGAACGAAGTTGGGCACACCTACTTCAATACCCATATAAAGGAAGATTGCAAGCGTACCGAGGGCGAAGTGCTTGTGACTCATAGCACCCTTGATGAGGTCAACGCGAACAGGAGCCTGTTCGGGTTCTTCAATCTTAGTGAAGAGGATTACGATAAAGGCAATTACGAAGATTGCGAGTGCAATCATAAGAGCGGGAGTTGCATCTGCAATCTTAGCCTTGCTCGCATCAGCGATTAGCGCACCCATGAGGATATAGCATGCTACAGCAGCTGAAGAGTTGAACACACCACCAATCTGAATCAACTGGTTACCTGTGTTACCACCACCACCGAGGAGGTTGAGCATGGGGTTAACAACGCAGTTGAGGATACACATACAGAGACCTGCGATGAAAGCACCAATGAGGTAAACGCCGAACACGAGACCGATGTTAGCCTGTGCGTCGAGCTGACCGCTGAACCACTGAATGAGGATACCGATAGCACCTACTACGAGACCGATGAGCGCTGTTTTCTTGTAGCCGAACTTTGCGATAAGCATACCAGCGGGGATACCCATAACGAGATATGCCACGAAGTTACCATAGTTACCAATCTGAGCGAGTACGTTAGAAATTTCGCCCTGATTCTTGATGATGGTTGCCATAGGTGTACAGAGGTTTGTCACGAAGGCAATCATTGCGAAGAGCGCAATCATCACGATGATGGCTCCCCATTGCTTTGCTTGATTACTCATTTGTTTTTTTGATTTTGAGTGATTAATAAATTATTGATAAATAGATTTTCGCTAAATGTAATAATATGAGTAACATTGCGGCAAGGATTTTCGTGGTCCTCACAGCAATGTTACGCGGTGCCAAGGTTTATTCAACACCAAACTTATAGATAGTCTTCTGAGTATAAACTTCGCCAGGCTTCAACACTACAGGGGGGAAGTAGGGGCGGTTAGGACTATCGGGGAAGTGCTGTGCTTCGAAGCAAAGACCGCTACGCTTGCCGAATGTAGCACCATGCTGGCCCTTGTAGCCATCAGCCCAGTTGTCGCTATAGAACTGCACACCGGGTTCTGTGGTGTAAACTTCCATCCAGCGACCGCTGTTGGGTTCTACAATCTTAGCTGCGAACGAGAGTTCACCGGGTTCCTTCTTGTTGAGCACATAGCAGTGGTCGTAGCCAGCACCGTTCTTGATTTGCTCATCGTTGGGGTCGTCGATGCGTTCGCCCACGACGTGAGGTTCGGTGAAGTCGAAGGGTGTGCCCTTTACGCTGCGGATTTCGCCCGTAGGAATGCAGTTTTCATCGATGGGGATGTAGAAGTCTGCATTGATGGTGCAGATGTTGTTCATTGCCGAAGGCGTGGGGTTGCCAATTCCTGAGAGCGAGAAGAAGCCGTGGCTGGTCATGTTCACAACGGTCTTCTTGTTTGTTGTGCCCTTATAATCGATCACGATTTCGTTGTCGTCAGTCAAGGTGTACATTACAGTCATTGAAAGTTCACCGGGGAATCCTTCTTCATAGTAAGCTGAAATGTAGCGCAATACAACGCATCGTTCGCTTACTTGTTCTGCATCCCAAACGCGTGCGTGGAAACCTGTAGGACCACCGTGGAGATGGTTAGGACCGTTGTTGATAGCGAGGTGGTATTCCTTGCCATTGAGCGTAAACTTACCCTTGCAGATGCGGTTGCCATAGCGACCTACAAGTGTAGAGAGGAAGGGCTCGGGCGACGAAATGCAGTCGTCGATATTGTCGTGACCCTGAATAACGTTGGCGTATTCACCATTCTTATCGGGCACCATGATGCCTACTAAGGCACCGCCATAGTTTGTTACAGCAACTTCCATGCCGTTGGCATTTGTAAGGATGAAGAGGTCAACTTCTTTTCCGTTGACTACCTTTTGGAAGTCTTCTTTCTTAAGTCCGCAAAGGGTTGGTTTTGTAGTTTCCATAGGCTTTAAATCTATGAATTGTGGAATAAAAAATGTAATCCTAAATTACCAAAATGTATTTGTCTTGCAAATTTGCTTAAAAGATTTTAAAGTACAAAGCATTTAAAACGTTTTTTATTCTAAAAATAAAGCATCTTCTTCTTTAGAAAAAACTAACTTTGCACTCGTAAATCTAAAATTATAGTAATTATGGCTGCATATTTAGTAGAAGATACAAAGAAAATTACAACCGGAACGCTCCGCGAAATGAAGCGTCAGCAGAAGAAGATTGCGATGCTGACGAGCTATGACTATACTACAGCAAAAATTGTGGACGCAGCTGGCATCGATATCATTCTTGTGGGCGATAGCGCTGCTAATGTTATGGCAGGTTGCTCGACGACGCTCCCCATTACGCTCGACCAAATCATTTATCATGCGCAGAGCGTAGTGCGCGGTGCGAAGCGTGCATTTGTAGTATGCGACATGCCTTTTGGTTCTTACCAAATTTCGGCTGAAGATGCTGTACGCAATGCTGTTCGCATTATGAAGGAGACAGGTTCTGACGGCGTGAAACTCGAGGGAGGAGTTGAAATTCTGGAAGCTGTAAAGCGCATTATCAACGCAGGTATCCCCGTTATGGGCCATTTGGGACTGACTCCTCAGAGCATCAATCAATTTGGTACGTACGGTGTGCGTGCTAAAGAGGAAGCCGAGGCTGCAAAGCTCCTTAGCGATGCGCGAGCGCTCGAGGCTGCAGGTTGTTTTGCGCTGGTGGTCGAAAAGATTCCTGCCACGCTCACGCAGCAGGTTGTTGCAGCCGTAAGCATTCCCATTATCGGCATCGGAGGCGGCGCAGCCGATGGTCAGGTGCTCGTGGTCGACGATATGCTTGGTAAAAACGCAGACTTTAAACCTAAATTCCTTCGTCGTTATGCAGATTTGCACAATATCATGCTGGACGCTATAGGGCAATATGTCAGCGATGTGAAGACGGGTGATTTTCCCAATGCTTCGGAGCAATACTAATCGAGGGGAGAATTTAGAGTGCAGAGGATTTAATTTAGAGTACAGATCACAGAGTGCAGAGTACAACTGCTGTATATAAGGTTGTGAGGTTATAAGGTTTTAAGGCTATGCAGCGTACAAGCAAGCGCTCGAGTCTAACCCTCTCGTATACTCGTACCTCGTCTACTTGTTTACTAAAATTTTGACAAAATCACTTTGTCAAAAATTTTAACATCCCTTAACATCGCTCAAAAAGTAAAAAAGTTTAAAACTTTAACTTCTATTAAGAAATTATTGAGAAATTTAACACAATTTTTCGGAAAAC
>JAZQXH010000072.1:0-10395 GCA_045632745.1 Alloprevotella sp. | reverse complement strand
GGAAGTGATGGACCTCGCTGGCGTTGCCCACTTGGCGTCTATCAAGAGCCGTGTGCCCTTCGTGAACTTCTTCGACGGTTTCCGCACATCACACGAAATCCAGAAGATTGAACTCCTCGAAAACGAAGACCTCGCTCCCCTCGTTGACCAGGAAGCATTGGCGGAATTCCGCAGCCGTGCCCTTACGCCCGAAAAGCCCGTGGCACGCGGTATGGCGGAAAATCCCGACACCTTCTTCGCTCACCGCGAAAGTTGCAACCCCTACTACGACGCAGTGCCCGAAGTAGTGGAAGAATACATGCAGAAAATCAGCGAAATCACAGGTCGTAAGTACAGCCTCTTCAACTACTACGGTGCTGAAGATGCCGACCGCGTGATTATCCTTATGGGCTCGGCAACCGAAGCTGCGCGCGAAGCCATCGACTACCTCATGGCGAAGGGCGAAAAGGTAGGTTTGGTGAGCGTACACCTCTACCGTCCGTTCTCTGTAAAGCATTTCCTCGGCGCCATCCCCGCCACATGTAAGCGCATCGCTGTGCTCGACCGCACAAAGGAACCCGGTGCAAACGGCGAACCCCTCTACCTTGACGTGAAGGAAGCATTCTACGGCAAGGCTGATGCTCCCGTCATCGTAGGTGGTCGTTACGGTCTCGGTTCGAACGACACAACGCCCGCACAAATCCTCAGCGTTTACGAAAACCTCCAACTCCCTGAACCCAAGAACCACTTTACTATCGGTATCGTGGACGACGTTACCTTCACTTCACTTCCTAAGAAGGAAGAAATTGCAATGGGTGGAGACGGCATGTTCCAGGCGAAGTTCTATGGCCTCGGTGCTGATGGTACGGTAGGTGCGAACAAGAACTCTGTAAAGATTATCGGTGACAACACCGACAAGCGCTGTCAGGCTTACTTCTCTTACGACTCTAAGAAGTCGGGTGGTTTCACATGCTCGCACCTTCGCTTTGGCGATGCGCCCATCCGCTCTACTTACCTCGTTAATACGCCCAACTTCGTGGCTTGCCACGTTCAGGCTTACTTGCGCATGTACGACGTGCTCCGCGGTATTCAGCAGGGCGGTACCTTCTTGCTCAACACCATCTGGGAAGGCGACGAATTGGCTGCCAACTTGCCCAACAACGTGAAGAAGGTGCTTGCTGAAAAGCAGGTGAAGGTGTTCTACATCAACGCTACGAAGATTGCGCAGGAAATCGGTCTTGGCAATCGCACAAATACCATCCTTCAGTCGGCATTCTTCCGCATCACAGGTGTGATTCCCGTAGAATTGGCGGTAGAGCAGATGAAGAAATTCATCGTGAAGTCGTACGGCAAGAAGGGTCAGGACATCATCGACAAGAACTATGCAGCCGTTGACCGCGGTGGTGAATACAAGGAACTCCCCGTTGACGCAGCATGGGCAAATCTTCCCGCAGATGAAGCCGTTGCAAACCACGATCCCGAATTCATCAACAACGTAGTGCGCCCCATCAACGCACAGAACGGCGACTTGCTCCCCGTATCTGCATTCAAGGGTTACGAAGACGGTACTTGGCCCCAGGGCACTTCAGCGTATGAAAAGCGCGGTGTGAGTGCGTTCGTTCCTACTTGGGAAGCCGACAACTGTATCCAGTGTAACAAGTGTGCTTACGTATGTCCTCACGCTTGTATCCGTCCCTTCGTGATGAACGACGAAGAAGCAGCAGGCTTCAACGCACCTACACTTGAAATCAAGGCACCCGCTGCCATCAAGGGTATGAAGTTCCGCATGCAGGTAGGCGTTATGGACTGCTTGGGTTGCGGTAACTGTGTGGACGTTTGTCCCGGTTCGCCCAAGACGGGTCCCGCCCTCAAGTTGGTGCCCCTCCAGCAGGAATTGGACGAAGCAGCCAACTGGGATTACTGCGTGAAGAACGTGAAGAGCAAGCAGGAACTCCTCGACATCAAGAGCAATGTGCGCGTAAGCCAGTTCGCTACACCTTTGTTCCAATTCTCAGGCGCATGTTCAGGTTGTGGTGAAACACCCTACGTGAAACTCGTTTCTCAGCTCTTCGGCGATCGCCAGATGGTGGCTAACGCTACAGGTTGTTCTTCAATCTACTCAGGTTCAATCCCCTCAACTCCTTATACAACCAACGAAAAGGGTCAGGGTCCTGCGTGGGCAAACTCACTTTTCGAAGACTTCTGCGAATTTGGTCTCGGTATGACGCTCGCTAATAAGAAGATGCGCCTCCGCCTCGAAGAACTCCTGAAGAAGGTTGCGATGTGCGACTGCTCATGCAACGAAATGAAGGAACTCGCGCAGCAGTGGATTGACAACAAGGAAGACGCCGACAAGACAAAGGCAATTGCCGAACAGATGAAACCCCTCATCGCAGCAGGCGCAGCCGCAGGTCATGAAATGGCAAAGCAACTCGACGAACTCAGCCACTACCTCGTGAAGCGCAGTCAGTGGATTATCGGTGGTGACGGTGCTTCTTACGACATCGGTTACGGCGGTCTCGACCACGTTATCGCATCTGGTGAAGACGTAAACATCCTCGTACTCGACACAGAAGTTTACTCTAACACGGGTGGTCAGTCGTCTAAGGCAACACCCCTCGGTGCGATTGCGAAGTTCGCCGCTTCGGGTAAGCGCATCCGCAAGAAGGACCTCGGTATGATTGCTACAACTTACGGCTACGTATATGTTGCACAGATTGCAATGGGTGCTGACCAGGCACAGTGTCTCAAGGCGCTCCGCGAAGCCGAAGCATATCCCGGACCTTCATTGGTAATTGCTTATGCTCCCTGTATCAACCACGGCCTCAAGAAGGGTATGGGCAAGGCTCAGGCAGAAGAAGCAGCAGCCGTAGAATGCGGTTACTGGCACCTCTGGCGCTACAATCCCGCACTCGAAGCCGAAGGCAAGAACCCCTTCCAACTCGACTCTAAGGAACCCCAGTGGGACAAGTTCCAGGATTACCTCAAGGGCGAAGTGCGCTTCCTCTCAGTATTGAAGCAATATCCCGATGAAGCCGAAGAACTCTTCGCCGCATGTCAGGAAATGGCCAAGAAGCGCTACCAAAGCTACGTGCGCATGACCAAGATGGATTGGTCGGAATAACCGAACGATAAATAACTCAACTTTCGCAAGCTTCAGTTGAGTCAGGTTATGAGGTTGTTAGGTCGCTACGCTTTAAGGTTTTGAGGACTATCCAGACTGTTATATAATAGTAGACGAGTTATTAGGTACGAGTAGACGAGTGAAGTCAGCGTCGAACGCTTGTTTGCATTCCGCATGGTAGTTGTACTCTGTACTCTAATTTGCTGCATAGCCTTATAACCTTACAACCTTAAAACCTTATAACCTAACAAGTTGAGCACTTGCGAAACTTGAATAAATAATTACGCAAAAGTGGGTGTGTCAAAAAACTTTGGCACACCCACTTTAATTGTATAAGGGAAGAAAAAGATGCTGCAAAAGTTAGAACTTATAGGAATAACTTTTGATAAATTTGTTGATTTTGTTTCCTATAGGAAATGGTTTTATCGGTTTTCACGCTTCGAAGAATTCTTGATTCCCTTGAAAAAGTGTAGCGCAAGTGCTATTATTCGGTCGAAAAAATGTAAGCATTGGAGATTATTCCCTTGAAAAAGTGTAAGAATCTTTGGTTTATTCCCTTGAAAAAGTGTATTTTTGCTCCGGAATAAATACGTAATACTATGTTAAAGAGAAAGATAGAGTCTGAATTGGTGCAATGGAAAAAATCTGCTAACCGAAAGCCTCTTGTAATAAAAGGTATTCGTCAGTGTGGTAAGACCTATATTGTACAGAAATTTGCTAAGGAAAATTACGAGAATGTTGTTTATATGAACTTCATTCTCGAACCTAATAGGAAGAGTGCTTTTACTGAAAACATAGATGTAGAAACCATCATTCTAAACTTATCAGCGCTGATTCCTGGCAGTCGTTTTGTTGCAGGAAAAACTTGTATTATTCTTGACGAAATTCAGGAATGTAGGGAAGCGCGAACTGCTTTAAAGTCTTTTCATATAGACGGACGTTTTGATGTTATCGCCACAGGTTCGCTTTTGGGAGTAAAAGGATATGGGAATAACCGAGACAGGGTGGAGGGGCAGGATTCTATCCCTGTCGGTTACGAAACGGTGGTAGAAATGTATCCCTTAGACTTTGAGGAGTTTCTGTGGGCAAACGGGGTGAGTGACAAAGTTATTGCCACCATAAAATCGTGCTTTGAGAATGAAACTGTTGTGCCTGACGGCATTCACACCGTTATGATGGAGTTACTGCATCGATACGTTATTGTGGGAGGACTTCCAGAAGTTGTCAACAAGTTTCTTGAAACAAAGAATATAGAGTTGGTGTATAACACACAACGTACCTTGATTTCAGAATACGAGGAGGATATGGTTAAATATGCAGATGACTCAGACAAACCTCGTATTCGAGAATGCTTTGAGTCCATCCCCAAACAATTGGCTAAGGAGAACAAGAAATTTCAGTATTCTTTGGTGAACAAAGGTGGGCGTTCTACTCAATACATCGGTAGTATACAATGGTTAGAGGATGCAGGGTTAGTAAAGAGATGTTACAACACGCAGATAACAGAACTCCCCCTTGAGGGCAACTCCATTAAGGACTGCTTCAAACTTTATACTGCAGACATCGGCATACTTGTTGCCATGTTAGACTACGGCACTCAGATGGATATTCTAAAGGGCAACCTCTTAGGTTATAAAGGGGCGATTTTTGAAAATCTTATGGCAGACTTTTTGTGTAAGTCTGGACAAAACTTATACTATTTTCATAAGGATAGTGGTCTTGAATTAGATTTCCTTGTGAGGTTTCAAGGCGAATGCACGGTGGTAGAAGTTAAGGCGAAAGGTGGAAAGGCAAAAAGTCTGAGCACTGTACTCAAGAACAAACCTGTTTATCACGTCAATAATGCCATTAAACTCGGAAACTATAATGTAGGACGTGACGGAGACATACTAACGATTCCCCTCTACATGGGTTTTCTCGTTAAAGATTCCCTCACTCCTGCCACAATCCCCGATGTGGACTTGAGTTTGCTCACTCAGTAACGATAAAAAAAATAAGGGGACCACTTTTTGATTGATTCTCTGTGTGAGAAGAAGGAGTGCCAGTTTTGATACCCACCTTCTTGTTTTGTTCAATTGGATGAAAAGTTGTAATTTTGTCGGAGCGAGAGGGATTATGAGTTTTTAGGATAGAAAACCCTATTTCCCCTTGGGAAAAACTATCTCCCCCTAAGTTTCCCTCTCTCCCACCCATAAAATCTTATTATAAACATACAATCATGAGAAAATTACTATCTCTTTTGACTTTGATTTTGGCTTTGCCTATGGTAATGGCAGCCGAAGTTTTTGTTACGGAACGCATGGTGGTGAAACTCGGTGCGCAGGTGAGGAATGCTGTGCAGCCTGATGTTTACTACGTGATTTCGGGTGTGGACCAAGCTGGCGTGGAGCACTATCTCTACGACAACGGCGGTCAGGTAAAGGGTACATCGACTTTCGATGCTCAGAGCGATGCTACAAGTTCGTACGTATGGACGCTCACAGCCAGTGGCAATCAGTGGATTATCAAGAACGTAGGAACAGGCGCTGTGATGAATCTTGGCGGCAGCAACGGAAGTGCCATTAAGACGGCAGCAACGGAGCAAAAGAATGCCATCCATTTTGGCAACAACGGATTTATGACCATCCTCAACGACAACGGACAGGCTATCGACATGACCGCCAACGGCGTGAATCCCACAACATGGGTGGGAACAACAACGCCCACCGGTTCGCGCCAGTTGAAAATCTACGATGTAGAAGAGTGGACCGTTGAAGAACACAGATCGCTGAGCCTTATCCCCGCTCCCAAGTCGGCTGTAGTGGGAGAGGGCGAATACGTATTGAGTGGCAACCTCACAATGTCAGTAGGCGACTTTGCCGACAACGACGTGAAGTACGAAGTGGTGGCTGACATGGCACGCTTCGCTACAACGCTCAACAAGGCGACAGGCGTCAGCTGCGAAGCTGTGAATGGCGCTGCCGACATTGTGATTACTGAAAATCAGTCACTCGCCGCTGAAGGATATGTGCTCGAAGTGACTAAGGATGGCGTAAGCATTGAAGCGGCAACTTCGGACGGCGCTTACTATGCGCTCCAGACGATGTTGCGCCTGCTGCCTCCCAATGTGATTTTGGGCAAGGCAGATGCAACGTGCGAAAAGTATGCCCTCCCCGTAGTGCGCATTGAGGACGAACCTCGCTTTGCTTACCGCGGATTTATGCTCGACGTGATCCGCCACTTCTTCACCATCGAACAGGTGAAGAAGATGATTGACCTCATGGCAATCTACAAGATGAACGTGTTCCACTGGCACTTGACCGACGACCAGGGCTGGCGCGCTGAAATCAAGCAATACCCCTTGCTCACAACAGTCGGAGCCGAACGTCGCAGCAGTTACGATACGCCCATTACGCGCATCGAAGAAAACGGTCAGGTATATTGGACAGGCGAGGGCGCACAGACCAATCGCAAGTACGGTCCCTTCTTTTACACACAGGAAGAAATGAAGGAAGTGGTGCGCTACGCTGCCGAACGCCATATCGACGTGCTTCCCGAAGTAGATATGCCCGGACACTTTGTGGCAGCGCTGGCAGCTTATCCTGAATTCTGCTGCCATCCCGACTATGCACCCGAAGTGTGGATTACGGGCGGCGTGAGTGCCGACGTGCTGAATGTGGCAAATCCGGCTGCAGTGCAGTTTGCGAAGAACATCATCACAGAATTGTGCGAAATCTTCCCCTATCCTTATTTCCACATCGGTGGCGACGAATGTCCTACATCACAATGGGAGACCAATGCACAGTGTCAGGCGAAGTTGGCGCAACTCGGTAAGAGCAGCTTCCGCGCGCTCCAGACAGAGTTTATCCGCGAAATCAATGAGCACCTCGCAACACTCGGCAAGAAGATTTTCTGCTGGAACGAAAGTATCACCGATGGTGGCGCGGACCTCGAATTGATGAAGAAGTCGGGCGCAACGATTATGTGCTGGAATCCCTGTCAGAGCGGTGCTGCAAAGGCGGCTTCCTTAGGACTCGACGCAATTATCACAGAGTGGGGCTCAGGTTGCTACTACATCAACCGCCGCCAGAGCAATGACTTCGGCGAACCCACAGGTGCCGGTGGTGGTGGCGACAACGTAGCGGCAACTTACAACTATGTGCCCGTGCCCGCCAACGTATCGGCAGCAGCTGCAAAGCACTATATCGGTGTGCAGGCTACTTTCTGGGCAGAGCACGTAAGCAGCAACGAGTATCTGGAATACCTCGCGTTGCCCCGATTCATGTGTGTGGCAGAATCAGGTTGGACAGCGCAGGAACAGAAGAGCTGGAAGAGCTTCGTGCGCCGCATGACGGTGGACACACGCATGCTCGACCTTGGTGAATACATCTATGCGCGCCACTGGATGGACAACTATGTGCCCCGCCAGGCGCCGGCTTCCATCCTTTCGGACGGTAGCATCGTAACCTTCACGAACAAGAGCGCCGACCGCGGACAGTGTTTGGCTGACAACAACGGAGTGCTCAACGGTCAGGGTGGCGAGTGCACAGAGTGGACACTCGAAGCGACAGGAACTGCCGGACTCTTCTACATCCGCAGTAACGTCAGCGGCAAGTACCTCTACGCTGCGAATGGAAATAGCGGAACGATGGTAGAACTCAGTGAGTCAAAGACTGCATGGGCGTTCGACACATCGACCTCACCCGGCTATGTGGCGATTTGCTACAATTCGACAGCAGGCAGTGCGGTGAACAACAATGTGAGCAACACGACCAAGACGCGCCTCTTTGCGCACGGCACAGGAAACGGCGCTTCGTTCTGGGCTGTAACCTCGGACAATGACAATACGCTGAAGGAAGGCGAGACAGGCGAACTCACTTATAAATATTACTATCGCGGACTGACCGTTGGAACCAAGACCTTTGCGCTCCAGGCAGGCGAGGCTTATCCCTCGGCGGTAGAATATGTGCCCGAAGGATTTGTGGCAACATCTACTGCTGCTCCCGAAGGAACAATGACGCTCAAGCAGGAAACAAAGGAAATCGAAGTGAAGAAGGTGCCTTTGCAGGGACGTTTCTATACCTTCCCCGGCGGAACGCTCAAGCGATTCCTCGTGGCAGATGCGACAACGATGCAGACCTTTGGTGCTACAGAAAATAGTGCGAACGGCATTTTCTATTACAACGAAGATGCCCTCCTGGCTTACGACTGCGGTTTGTTTGTGAAGGGTGCGGCATTGGCTGAGGCAGGCGAAGCAGGAAGTGCTATCCAGCTTTTGCCCAGTGTGGCAAATTCGATGGACAAGTGCAACATCGTGAGCGAAGGGGCTGACTATTTAAGAATGTATTCGAATGTGAGCACAGCGAACACGGTAGGTACGCAGACGCAGGCTTCGAAGAGTAAGTATTACGACTTCTTCCCACGCTTCGTGCTGACACTCCCCGTGACAATGGGCGAAGCTGGTTGGACAACATTCTCTGCTCCTGTGGCGGTTACCATCCCCGAAGGATGCGAAGCCTATGTCGTAGAGGCAGCCGGAACTGCTGCGCTGTCAGCAAAGGTATTGACAGCCGGAACAACGATTGCAGCTTATACGGGCGTGTTGCTGAAGGCAGAACCTTTTGCTACAGTCGAAATGGTTATTTCCGAAGATGGATACAAGTGTTACACCAACATGTTGCAAGCTGCAGTTGCAAGCGTAGCCTGGGACGTGCAGGATGTGAGTGCTTATACTTTCAGCGTTGAAGCCGGTAAGGGCGTGTTTAAGAAAGTTGCTTCTGAATCTTTCGTAACGCCAGCCCACAGCAGCTGGTTGCTGATGCCCACAGCCGATGGTGCCGACGAACTGGCGGTAGAACTTCCTGGTTTGGAAACAAGCATTGGTGCCGTCGAAGCAACCACCGTTGCAAAGAACCGCGGCATTTACAACTTGCAGGGGCAGCAACTCGTTGCGCCCCAGCGTGGTGTGAATATCATCAACGGCAAAAAGGTGATTGTGAAGTAAGTAACGGTAAAATAATAAGTGTGCTTTGCGCTCTATAATAAGAGGGTGTGTCAAAATGCTGAATTTTGGCACACCCTCTTAAATGTGTTATTCAAGTTCCGCAAGTGATCAACTTGTTAGGTTATAAGTTCTTAAGGTTTTAAGGTTATAAGGTCTTAAGGTTATGAGGTTTAACTCGACCACTTGCTCGCACGCTGCATAGCAGTTGTTCTCTGTACTCTGTTCTCTGTACTCTATTTTTGTACTCTGCAACACATATTGTCACGAGGATTTGTCAAAATTTGCACAAATCGCAAAAGAATGTGCATTTATTTTGCACAAAGTTTTGAAGAATGTGCAATCTTATCGTACTTTTGCGTCCGATTTTTAAAAACAAAATACGATTATGAAGAAATTTTTGACAATGATGCTCCTGGCAGTGGCGTTCGTGTTGCCCACGTTTGCACAGGCAGGGTTGAACGATGTGGCTGACAATATTGTTGGCGAGTATCTTACAGACCGCGGTGGAAAGAAGAGCAAGGTGCGTGTGACGAAGGAAAAGGACGGCACGTACACAGCACAGGTGTTCTGGGTGGAGCAACCGCTCGATGCCAAAGGCAACAAGCGCAAGGACGTGAACAATCCCGACAAGAAACTCCGCAACGTAGATATTGACAAAGTAGTTATCGTGCGCGGTTTGAAGTACATTAAGGAAGACAAGGAGTGGGGCGATGCCAAAATTTACGACCCCTCAAAGGGTATCCGCGTGAATGTAACGGCAACCTTTGAGTCTGCAAAGAAGTTGAAACTTCGTGGCACCATCTTTGGTATCGGTACGACGCTTTATTGGACAAAGATTAAGTAACAAACTCAACTTTCGCAAACTTCAGTTGAATCAGATTGTGAGGTATGAGTTAAGGTTATGAGGTTTTAAGATGAGGTTATGAGGTTTTAAGGTCGCTTCGCTTGTGAGGTTTTAAGGTACCAATCCGGATGGTCTCTCATTTATTCGCTTACGCTCACCAGCTGTGCAGTCTCCTTTCCGCACGTTTAACAATCTCATAGTTCATCCTCATTCCACACCTACAAACAAGACTTCGTAATTTACTTATTTCCGAAATCGTGCTTTTATTATTTTCGTGCATTTCGATTTTTACCTCGAAAATCTGACTTGCAAAAACCGTCGTTTTTGTCAGTTCAGAAATAGCAAAAGAGGGTGTAAAACTGTTAACTTTTGTAAAAACAGTGCGAAATGCAGATTTGGAGATCGCCGATTTTTGATGTATATTTGCATAAAGATTAAGGAGGGCTGTGCTGCCCTCCTTTTTTT
>JAZQXH010000071.1:0-35114 GCA_045632745.1 Alloprevotella sp. | reverse complement strand
ATCGCTGCGAGCATCACGCCCCAAATCGTAATCTGCGCGAAGCCCACGAGGGCTATGCCGATAATCTTGCCCATCATCAGTTCGAAGGGCTTGACGCTCGACACCATGATTTCCATGATGCGGTTGGTCTTTTCTTCCATCACGCCCTGCATCACCATGCTGCCGTATGCCATGACGAATGTGTAAATCAGGAACGTGAAGAAGAAACCCACCGCCATTGCGACGCCCGAATTTGAGAAACTTTCCGACCCATCTTCATTGCGCTTGATGGTTTCGGCTTCGATGTCGGTTTCGCTCGAAGCGATGATGTGCTCCAGACCTTCAATGCCATGGGCTGCCAGTTTTTCGCTGCGCACGAAGTTGGATAGCTCTGTCTCTACGTAGCGCTGGAGGTCCATCGGCACTTCGCGGCGCGAGTAAATCTTCAGACTCTTGGGGTAGTCGATGAGGTCGGCGCCGATAACGACTACTGCCTCAACAGCCGATGTGTCGGAGAGAAACTCGTCCTTAAATTGGGGCGCAGTGTGGAAGTGGTAGCTTTCGTTGTCCTCAAAGAGGTGAAAGTATTTTTGCGTGTGGTCTACTACGGCGATGTTCTTCGTGGAGTCGTCTTCGATTTGCGCCAACAGCATGGGTACGAACACGATGGCAGCAAAGAGGAAGGGCATGAAAATCGTGAGCAGTATGAACGATTTTTTCTGTGCGCGCGTCATGAATTCGCGCTGTATGATGATTGAAAGTTTGGACATCTTGCGTGTGATTAGTAGAATCGGTCTTATTTTTTATTGCCTACGACGCGCAGGAAGATTTCCTGCATTGTGGGCATTCTTAAGTCAAACTTACGTAGCTCCATATGGTTTGCAAGCATGCGTGCGAGGTCCGAACCTGTGACGCCCTCGGCTACGCGCAACTGGTAGCAGGCGAGTGCACCGCGCTGTGTGTAGTCGAGGATTTCGAATTGCGGTGTGGCTTGCAGGGGAGCGGCTCCGATGCCTTCTATAGCGTAGATGCCTTCGCAGAAGCGCTCCTTCACTTCATCTACATGTCCTTGTAGCACCACCTTTGACTGGTCGATGAGGGCGATTTCGTCGCATACTTCTTCCACCGAACTCATGTTGTGGCTCGAAAATATGATGGTGTGTCCCTTGTCGCGGAGTTCGAGAATTTCGCGTTTCAGGAGTTCGGCATTCACGGGGTCGAAACCCGAGAAAGGTTCGTCGAAGATGAGCAAGGGTGGCTCGTGGAGCACGGTAATGATGAACTGCACCTTCTGCTGCATGCCCTTGGAGAGTTCTTCGAGCTTCTTGTCCCACCAGGGCATGATGTCGAATTTCTCGAACCAGTACTTCAGGCGTGTGCAGGCTTCAGCGTGGCTCAGACCTTTGAGGCGCGCGAGGTAAATGGCTTGTTCGCCTACCTTGTTCTTTTTGTAGAGTCCGCGCTCTTCGGGCAAGTAGCCAATGCGCGCTACGTCCTCAGCGCAGAGTGGGTGGCCGTCGAAAATAACCTCGCCTTCGTCGGGCATGGTGATGCGATTGATGATGCGGATGAGGGTCGTTTTGCCCGCACCGTTGGGGCCTAAGAGTCCAAAGACTTTTCCTTTGGGCACACTGATGCTTACGTCGGAAAGCGCTGTGTGGTTCGTGTAACTCTTGTGTATGTTGTTTGCTTCAAGGAATGCCATAGTTGTGAGTAGTTTTGAGGTGGGTGCAGCAAAAAGGCTTTTACTCAGCGGATTGTGCTGCTGATTTTTGGGGATGAACGATGTACTTAGGGTTCGGTTTCGCCCTCGATGTACTGTTCCATAAAGAAGTTTTCACCATCATAGACGGCGTAGGAGAAGAGTTGAATCCAGTCGCCCAAAATGGCGAGGCGCGCTGTTCGCGATAGGAGCAAGTCGAGCTCAATGTGGCGATGACCGAAGACAAAGTAGTTGACGTCGGGATGCGACTTGAGGTACTCTTTGGCATAGCAAACGAGGTGCTCGTTGGCTTCGCCCATGTAGGGAGGCTCTTTGCCGTCCTTGCGCTTCAGACGGCTGTGTTTTGCCCATTCCATGCCGAAGTCAATCGCCCAACGGGGATGGATGGCGGCAAAGCATATTTGCAGAAAGCGGTTGTGGAAGATGCTGCGCAGCAGTCGGAACTTCCAATCGTTATCGCCAAGTCCGTCGCCGTGAGCGATGAAGAATGTTTTGCCGTAAATCTCGGTAGTTTCGGCTTCGCGGTGGAGCGTCACGCCGCACTCCTCTTCAAGATAGTTGCCCACCCACAAATCGTGGTTTCCAACAAAGTAATGTACTTCAACCCCAAGGTCCGTGAGTTCGGAAATCTTTCCCAGGAAGCGCGTGTAGCCCTTGGGCACAACGAAGCGGTATTCGTGCCAGAAGTCGAACATATCTCCTAACAGATAGACGGCACCTGCTTTGTGCTTGATGCTATCCAGAAAGCGCACCAATCGGCGTTCCTGCATACGGGCATGAGGAATGGCGCGGCTTCCTAAGTGGGCGTCGGAGAGGAAGTAGATGGGTTTCATATTTGTGAGCGGTTGTTTATGAGCGAGTTGACGAATGGGGGTTTTTAACCTTGATGCGTTGGCTTATTGCAACGTAGCAAGCCTTTTCAGCAACGAGGCGTTAACTTTCAGCAATGAGGCATTAGTTTTTAGCAACAAAGCATTTGTTTTCAGCAACGAGGCATTTGTTTTCAGCAACGATGTTTGCTGTTTTTGTAGCTAGCTTTGAGCGCTGACGGTGGATGTTTACATGAATCCGAGGTCGAGTTTGGCTTCTTCCGACATCATGTCTTTGTGCCACTCGGGTTCGAATACGAGGTTGACGCATGCATCTTCGATTCCGGTGATGCCCGTTACTTTCATCCTCACGTCTTCAACGATGAAGTCGGCTGCCGGACAGTTGGGGGCGGTGAGCGTCATGTCGATGTCAACGGTAGCGTCGTCGTGGAGGTCTATTTTATATATGAGTCCAAGGCTGAAAATATCAACAGGGATTTCGGGGTCGTAAACCGTTTTCAGCACTTCGACGATGCGCTCTTCGAGTGCAATTTTTTCTTCGGGAGTCATAGTTTAGTCGTTATAGTTTTCCATTATCGGCATAACTGTAGAAGTTGTCGCCGGCAATGATGATGTGATCGATGAGTGGGATTTGAATAGCATTGGCGGCAGCAACCAGTCGGCGCGTGATGTCGTCGTCCTGTTGGCTGGGGCGGTTGCTTCCGGCTGGATGATTGTGCGCAAAGACGAAGCGCACGGCGCGATGCTCGATGAGTTCGTAGAGAATGGTGCGAATGTCAACGAGTGTTTTGTCGGCAGCGCCTTTGCTGACAAGCACGTTTGCCTTTAAGCGCAGGGCATTGTCGAGCACAAGGATGCGGCATTCTTCGTGTGGGAGGTCGCGCATCTGATGTTTGAGGTAGTCGGCAACTGCTTGTGAGGAATTCATGCACTCAAGTTTTGCCGACTTTTCCATTGCGCGCCTGTTGCCCAGTTCGCATGCCGCTTTGATGGTAATCGCCTTAGCCGAGCCGATACCCTTGAAGGCCATGAGTTCTTTCAAACTGAGTTTGCCCAGTTCGATAAGGTTGCCTTTGACGGAGGCGAGGAGGCGCTGCGTAAGCCCCACGACGCTTTCGCCCGGTGTGCCCGAACCGATGAGAATGGCGAGCAACTCGGCATTCGTAAGCGCTTCGGGACCAAATCGTTCCAACTTTTCGCGCGGACGCTCCTCGGCAGGGAGTTGCGTAATGGTCAGCGGCTTTTGTTCTGTTGGCATTGTCGCTAAAGGGATGGGTTATTTGTAAAAATTCTTCTTGAAAGCCTCGAATTCGCCCTTGCCGAGCACGCATTCGCGCCACCAAGCGCGGATAAAGCCTGAGCCATAGCCCGTGAGCTGCACGAAGGAGGCTGTGATGCTGAGCGCTGCCACTTTGACAGAGCGGTTCTGAAGCAGGGAGTCGAAGAAAATCAGCAGACTATACAGCACAATCGGCACGAGTGAACCGATGCTTAGCGCGCAACCAAGGAGCGTGCCGATTTCGAGCATGCTGCCCGAGTGGCCTTCAAAGGTATTGGCATGGAGCGCGAGCATATTTGCAGCGGCGATGATTATCCCTGCCACAAATATGAGGAGCAACGCACTGACACCCACGGTAAACACTGCCGGAAGCTGGTGTACGAGTTTCAACGTTTCGGGATGGCGCTTCGTAAGGTGGATGCGCGCGATGCCGGAGTTGTGCACCTGCTTAAAGAATTTGAACAAGTCCGTTCTGCGCTTGTGCCACACCCACGCGTCGGGATAGAGGCGACACTTATATCCGCCTTTGAAAATTCGGGTTGAGAAGTCGATGTCCTCGCCGAAACGCATTTCGCTAAAACCATTGAGCGCGTTATATACTTCGCAGCGCACGCCCATATTGAACGAGCGTGGGTAGAATTTGTCCATCTTCTTCTTTCCACCACGAATGCCGCCGGTGGTGAAGAATGAGGTCATCGCATAGTTAATGGCTTTCTGCGTTGGCGAAAATGAGGGATGGGCGCTATCGGGTCCGCCGAAGGCGTCGCAGGGATAGTTGGCAAGGCTCTGCTCAACGGCTGCGACGTAGCCACTTGGGAGCACCACGTCGGAGTCAAGGATGAGCACCCACTCTCCGTTGGCGCGCGCCACGCCATAGTTGCGCGTCTGTCCGGGACCGCTGTTGGGCTTTGTGTAATAATGAATGTCCAGCCTGGAAGCATATTTCTTCACAACATCTTCGCAAGTCACGGACGAACCATCTTCAACAATGATGACCTCGAAATCGCGCTGCGTTTGCGTGCAGAGGCTTTTGAGGAGTTCGTCTACTTCGTCGGGGCGATTATAGACGGGTACGATAAAACTGAATTTCATGATTGCAAAAGTACAAATTATATTTGGCGTAAACGGAAGTAGCTCAATATTTTTGCAAAAAAGAATGGCACCCTTGGTTCAGCCAAAGATGCCATGTCGTTAAATCCGGATTTTAGAAGGGCAACGTGAGTCCTACGTTCACCTGACCATTCATGTTGTCGATAGGGATGAATTCCTTTGATACATCGCCAAAGATGCGGTCGGCTCCGATGTAGAGTTTCGCAATGCCGAGATTCATATTGAGCGCTCCACCAAAGCTGGTTCCTGTAGAGGAGATAGAAGTGTTAGCATTGATTTCCAACCATTTCCAGGGACGATAGTTGGCTGAAAGCATTCCTTGGTGCCAAGTGTAGATGCCGTTGATGCGACCCGTGTAGAGTGCGCCGAAACGCACTTTGTTGTAGATGGGGAGTGCGTATTCAACGCCGGCATTTACTGTGGCAGCCAACATTTTGTTCACCTTTTTCTCGCCATCGTAATATACGGAGAACATATCTTCGAGGTCGTCGCCAATCTTTTCAAGCTGAGGTCCGAGGCGGTCGTTGGTTTTGTCGCTGCTATTTACGCGGAAACTTTCAAAACCGTCAAAGCTATACGCTCCGGCAGAGGAGGCTGTCTGTGTGTTCTTCCAACTCATCATACCGAGGTCTGTAATGCCAAGACTGACGGTGAGGTCGTCCGTTATTTTGTATGCAGCACCGAGGTCAATTGCCAAGCCCATACCCGGAAGACCGAATCCGACTTCGTCAATGTCCTTGATGCGGCGACGTCCATCAGCAGAGTTCTTATTGGCATTTTCAAACTCCAACTGGGTGTCCATGATGGCAGCTTTGAGTTGTGTGTTGGCTTGGATGTTCCAAACATTTCCATTCATCGTGATGTCCATGCGTTCTACGTTGAGGTCGGCATAGGCAGCACCTACGAGTACTTTTAATTTGGCACCGATGCGGAGTTTTTCGTTGATGTTGCGTGCGTGTCCGATGGCAAGTTCTGCATAATTCATTGTGCGCATGCCCATGTCCTTAAGGCTGTAGTGCTCTTTGGCACCTGCTGTCTTTGCAAATTCAAAGAATTCGTAGGGCAGTGTTACGTTCGTGTTGGAGCGAAGATTCAGTTCGAGCACGTTCATACCGCCGAATCCCTTGAAGGCGAAAGAGAACAGGTTGTAGTTCACATAGGCGTCCATGCGATTCTTGTCGTCGATGTTACTAAGGAATTCGCCTGCGCTAATCATGGGATTCATGAACGTAGTGTATTCGTACTTTGAGTTTCCATTCATTTTGTATATGAAGTCGCCGAGTCCTACATTACCAGTCGAACCGATGTTGATGTTTCCGAGCAAGAGTGATTTGTAAGGAGTGTCGAGCAGGGCAGGGTTCATCTGGTGGCGGAAACTCGCTGTTTGCATGAAGTAGGACGTGCGAGATTCCTGTGCTTCGGCAGCAAGCGAGAGGGTTGACGCTGCGATTGCCACAAGACTATATTTCTTTAATATATTTTTCATAGCGATAGGTGTGTTTTAATTTAAATCTGCAATAATCTGTCCTAAAAGTTTCAAGCGGATGTCCTTCAACTGTAGGTACTGGTCGGACGAGAGTGTTACGTCGTCAGCAACAGTTTCAGCATTCACCTTGAGGAGCAACTGGTCGAGTTTCTGCAAGTCGTAGGGATTTGCAAAAGTGATGCTTACGGTTACCTGACTTTCAGCGCTGGCAGGAATTTCTACGCTCGATACGTTTACGCCTGCAATGGGGTTGCCGTAGATGTCGAGGGGCGTTGCGTTGAGTTGCAATGCGAGCGGAATTTTGTTGTCGATAGTGGCTGTAAATTGTGCACCTTCAGCTGCAAGGTCTTCCAGGTCGGCGCTCATGTCTTCGATCGTTTCGTTGTAAACAATCTTGAGTCCTGTGTTGAACTTAAACGGAACGTAAACATTGTAGTCGAGCGAAGCGTTGTAGGTACTACCGAGTGCAATGCTGCATAGTTCTTCTGCCAGATTGATTTTGCCGTTGTTCATGTCCACCTTGATTTGGTCGGGGATGGTTTTTACAACATCGTTGAGGTTCTCGACTTTGTAAATGTCTGCGGCAGCTTCTACTCCGTTAGGGTCGAAGGGTGTTTCGTCTTGGCAGAAGTAGATGACAGATTGCTGCTTTCCGTTGAGCGTCACTACATCGTAGTCGGGGATGCGCACTTCGGAGATGTTTGTCCCCTTCTTTGTACCGTAGAGATTGCCCCAAAGTGTGAGGTTTGCCGGCACTTGGCTCATGTCCACATTCATGCGGAATGTGGGGTTAGCTGCCATGATGCAGACTTCGGGGTCGGTGAGGAAATCGGGCACTTCGCTGCCAATGTTAATGGGCGAAATGTTAGGATTGATGGTGGGCGAGAATACGCCTGTAACTTCGCCGATAGCGATGCGCACCTTGTCGCTGCTGCTTTGCTTGCCCACTTTTACGATGATGCGGATGGTCGTTTCATCACCGCTTTTGAGGCTGAAGTCTTCTGTTGCCTTAACGCTGAATTTACCCTTAACAGCATAGTCGCTCTTTATATTAACAGAGGTGCTGGAGCTGAGGTCAAGCCCCATCTCGCCTTCGAGTTCGAGAGCGTCAATGGTGAATTCTGCGAGCGTGATTTGTTCGGAGTTGATAGCAGTTTTGCTACCAATGCTGAGTAGGTTGCTATCTTGTCCTTTTAACTTGAAGAAGTCGGGCAAAGTCACTTCGAGGTCTTCGTAACTGTCGATGACAAACTTCTGAGAGTTTGAGTTGGGAACGATTTCGAGTGCTACGCTGATAGTGCGACTGTCGTCAGCGGGAGTGATGCGCTTAAGGTGCTTGATTTCTCGTGGCAAGTTTGTGAGGTTGAAATCGTTGGACGATTCGATTTCCAAGGGCACCAATCCAGATGACCAATTTTTCTGAATTTCGATTTGTGTGGGGAAATAACCCGGAGTGATTTCGCTCATGGCATCTCTCAGTGCATCGAAACTTACAACGGGGATGTTGGGCGTAAGCTTGGCTGCATCAATCGTTGCAGAGAAAGTAGGAATCTTGAATGAGAAATCAGCATTGTCGCCTTTTACGAGGTAGAATGTGCCTGCCGATGTCGTTTCGAGCATTTCTTCTTTGTCAACTTCGAGGATATCCGAAAGCCATATTTTTTCTGAGTTTCCTACATTAAGTTGGAGTTCTTTAGAGCCAAAACCCATCGTCATGTCGATGTCCTTGCTCATATCGTAAGAGTCGTCAACACAGGCTGAAAAAGCCATTCCTGCAGCAATAACTAATAAGCTGTGGATTAGATTTTTGTTGTTTTTCATCTGAGCAAATTTATAAAATTGATATGATTTGTTTACAAATGTTAATGACACAAGCAAAATTAAGGATTTTTTATAACAAACAAGCAAAAATGCGCTTTATTTTGTCCTATTTGCTGATTTTCGTAGGGTTCTGTTTGAGAATCGCCCATTTGTTTCATCTATAACACGCAATATATCGAAGGTTCGATTTGCATATTTGATTATAACTCGGTTCTATAAATTAGTTTGGTTTGGTTTGCATAAGGTTTTGTTATGAGGTTATAAGTTAAGGTTATGAGGTTGTAAGGTTTTAAGGTTATAAGGTTGCCCTGCGGAATGAATGCCAGCGTACATTTCAGCGTTCGACTCTAACCCTCTCGTCTACTAATTTGAGGTTATGAGGTTTTAAGGTCGCTTCGCTCGTGAGGTTATAAGGCTATGAAGCATTTAAGAGTACAGAGTACAGAGTACAACTGCCGTGCGGAATGCAAGCCAGCGTTCAAACAAGCGTTCGAATCAAACCACCTCGTATACTAATTTGAGGTTATGAGGTTTTAAGGTCGCTTCGCTTGTGAGGTTTTAAGGTAACCAATCCGGATGGTCTATCCTTTATTCGCTTACGTTCATCAGCAACGCAGTCTCCTTTAATTTGCCATCGGCTCATCAACTACGCAGTCTCCGCAAGGTTATTTCTCCTTTCTCCTTTCTGATTTCTCATTTCTCCTTTCCCCTCGCTTGTTTACTAAAAGTTGACAAAATTGCTTTGTCAACTTTTTTAACATCCGTTAACATCGCTCAAAAAGTAAAAAAGTTTAAAACTTTAACTTCTGTTAAGAAAAACTTAGGAAGTTTAACAAAAATTTTCGGAAAATCGAGGAATTTTTTCCTTCTTCAAAAGAAAAAAGTTTTTCTTCAAAGGAAAAATTTCTTACTTCAAAGGAAAAAATTCTTTCTTCAAAGGAAGTTTTCAGGAGAAAGGACACAAAAAAAGGAGAGCAGCGGTGCCCTCCTTAATCTTTATGCAAATATACATCATTTTTCGGCGATCTCCAAATCTGCATTTCGCGCTGTTTTTACAAAAGTTAACAATTTGGCATATACTTTTGCTATTTCTGAACTTACAAAAAGTGCGATTTTTACAAGCCCAATTTTAGAAGCAAAAATCGAAATGCACGAAAAATATCAAAGCAGAATTTCGTGTGTATTATATTACGAATCGTGCTTAGTTCGTGTTCCATGAAAAAACATATAGGTATGCTTGTTATTTTTTTAACACTAATAACTCGAATCTCTCGAATGCCGTGCGGTGAAATTTGTTAATCGTATATGAACAAAGGGATAAAATCGATTTTTAAGAGTTTGATACCCCCTCCGCATGGATTCGTGTCATTAGTGAGATTTGTGTTCCATGAAAATAAACAAATAGATATGCTGATTATTTTTTTGAACACGAGCCAACGGTCGACGTTAAAGTCAATCGCTCGAATTTTACTTTAACACAACTTAAGAGGGTGTGCCAAAATTTGCATTTTGACACACCCTCATTATTATATATATCTTATTACAATCAACCCATGAAGAAGAGCAACACGAGCTGAGCTGTTAAGATGCGGAGGAACATTGCGAGCGGATAAACTGTAGAGTAGCCCACTGCGGGAGCATCGCTGCCTGTTGCTGTTTGGTTAGCGAAAGCGAGTGCAGGGGGGTCGGTGTTAGAACCGGCAATCAAACCCATGAGTGTGAAGTAGTTAATCTTGTACTTCAATCGACCGATTGTACCGATAACGAGGATGGGCACTGTTGTGATGAGGAAACCTGCCCATACGTAGTTGTAACCACCGCTTACGATTGTCTGCCAGAATGTTGCACCTGCCTGAAGACCTACGCTGGCAAGGAAGAGGATAAGTCCTACTTCGCGGAGCATGAGGTTGGCAGAAGTTGTCATGTATGATGCAATCTTATAGCGATAACCGAATGCACCGATGAGGATTGCTACAACGAGCGGACCACCGGCGTAACCCAACTTCACGGGCACTTCGATGCCGGGGATAGGAATTGGCATCTGACCAAGGATGATACCGAGCATGATACCGAAGAAAATAGCACCTACGTTGGGGTGGTCGAGATGCTTCACGTTCGCACCGATTACGCGGCTGAGGCGCTCTACGCTTTCTTCTGTACCCGTCACGAGCAAACGGTCGCCCACCTGGAGACGGAGGTTGCGGTTAGCGAAAAGGTCCATGCCGTTACGTGTTACGCGTGTCACGTTTACGCCGTAAACTGAAGAGAAGTGGAGCTGACCAAATGTTTTGCCGTTCATTGCTTCCTTCGTTACGATGAGGCGGCGCGATACGTAGTTCTTCTTTTCAGTGTCGGCATCCCATGTCTTTCCGGGTACAGCTTCACCGATGAGTTCTGTAATAGCCTGTGCTTCGCCTTCTGTACAAACGAGGTGTACTTCCGTGTTGAGTTCGAGCTTTGTTTCGCGGTTGGGGATAATGAGTTCGTCACCCTTGATGATGCGCGAAATGATGAACTGGCGGTTGAGGAAGTTGCGGAGTTCTTCGAGCGTTTTGTTGACTACTGCGTAGTTTGTCACCTTCAATACGAGGTGCTTGGGTGTTGCGTGAGGATTGCTTTCCACTTCCTTGCGGAGCTGTTCGCGCTCTTCGTCGAGATTTACGCGGCAGATGTAGCGGATGGCTACTGTAGAAAGGATGATACCTACAACGCCAAGAGGATAAGCGCAGGCATAACCGCTGGCAATATCAGGAATTCCGTTTGCAAATTCGTAGTTTGTGAGCGTTGCGCTGGCTGCACCAAGACCGGGCGTGTTGGTCACAGCGCCATAGAGCACACCGACCATCATGGGGAATGCTTCCTTAGAACCATCGTTGAAGAAGAGGTAGTAGAGGCCTACCATCACAGCGATGTCGAGCGCTACGATACCTACGGCGAGCATGTTCATCTTCAAACCGCCCGACTTGAACGTTGCAAAGAAGCTTGGACCTACCTGAAGACCAATGCAATACACAAAGAGAATCAGCCCCAACTCCATAACAAACTTGATGATTTGTGGAGTGCTTGCCAATGTGTCGCCGCTGGCAGTCTTGTAGTCGATTCCGAAGAACGTGCTGCAGATGTGGCCTACGAGAATGCCGACGAAGAGTACGAATGTGACACCGAGCGCGATGCCACCAAACTTAATCTTACCCAAGCGAACGCCGAGAGAGATTACCAATGCGTAGGCAATCACTAAATGGGCGATGTACGTGCCTGAAGTAAGGTTGGTAAGAATGTTAACTAACCAATCCATGGTGTAAAAATTAAAGTATTAAGTTGTAATTAATTTCAACAAAAGGTTTGCGGTATTCTTATTTTTACCATCTGCAAAGTTACGATATTTTAATGAATAGGTGTAAAAGAATCTTAACGAATGTTTTTATAGTTTGCCTACTTCGAGCGATGTTTTTGCAATAATACTTGCCGGTGGGTGGTTATTGAAAGTTGTGCTTGTCAATTTTTTGCTGAAAAGGGCGATTTATTTCACTTCAATGATGTCGGCGAGCGAGGTGGTGTAGTTTTTCGAAATATGTTCGCTGCGCATGGCTTTTTGTACGTTGCCTTGTACTGCCACGCGGATGGCTTCTTTGCCTTCTTTGGCTTTGATAGCATCGATGGCTTTGAGCAGACGCTGCTGTTTGTTGCGGTCCACTGTGTCGAAGATGTTTTGCTGAATATGCTGGTTCGACACAATTTGGTTAAGACTTACGCCGGCTTTCTTATAGTCGTAGTAGGGCAGGTAGATTTGCTCAAAAGCCTGCAGGGCAGCGCTGACCAGTTCGCGCACGTCGCTCGTTGCTACATCCAGTTTCACGCTGGCAGCGTTGGAGTATTGCATAAGGTCTGTGCGAAAGCGGTTGGTGGCAATAAAGGTGGTGACAATGAGTGCGGCGCTGTTCTCACGTCGCAGGCGCTCTGCACAATTGGCGGCGAAATCTGCTATGATGGAGCGCAATTCTTCGTAGTCACAAATGCAGTCTTTAAAGGAGCGACTGCTCGTCATGCTGCGTTTGGCAGAGGTGGGTTGGAAGTCTAACACGCTCTGTCCGCGCAGTTCGCGCCACGTATGCACGCCGGGCAGTGCCATCTGCGAGCGAACGGTGGTTTCGCGCATGAGCGTGAAGTCGTAGGCAGTGTGGATGCCGCGCTCCGTAAGGCGCTGTTTGTGTTGCCTGCCAATGCCCCAAACGTCACCAATCTCGGTGAGCCGAAGGGCGGCGATGCGCTTCTCTTCGTTGTCAATCAGGCAACAGTGGCGGTAACCGGCATATTTCTTGGCGAATTTGCTGGCAATCTTCGCAAGGGTCTTGGTAGGCGCTATGCCCACGCTGACGGGTATGCCTGTGCACTTCCGAATCAGGGCGGCAAGTTCTCTTCCGAAGACTTCGGGGTTGCTGATGCCTTCGAGGTCGAAGAATCCCTCGTCGATGGAGTAGATTTCCAGATGGGGCACGTGTTGGCGCACAAGCGACATCACGCGGCGCGACATGTCGCCGTAGAGCCGATAGTTCGACGAGCGCACGTGGAGCAATCCGTTCTTGACGAGTTGTTGCACCTGGAAGTAGGGCACGCCCATCTTGATGCCCATCTGTTTGGCTTCATTGCTGCGCGCCACGACGCAACCGTCGTTGTTGGAGAGAACAACGACAGCCTTGCCTTCGAGCTGAGGCTGAAAGACTCGCTCGCAGCTGACGAAGAAGTTGTTGCAGTCAATGATGCCTATCATGGGGAGGGATTTGCAAAGTGTGGGGCAAAGTTAAGGTTTTTTGCAGACAATTTGGTGCGCGTGCTTGTTGAAACTAAAAAGTTGATGTATTTTTGTAGTTCAGTCTTGCGGAGTTGCTCTTGCGGACTATGATGTTTGACCTAAATCAGTTGGAAAAATGGCAATATTGTTTCCCTCTCCTATATTTGGCCCTATCAAGAGTCGCAGACTCGGTGTTTCGTTGGGCATCAACCTCATGCCGAGCGACGGCAAGGTTTGTACGTTCGACTGCATCTATTGTGAGTGTGGTTTGAACGCTGACCATCGTCCGAAGCTCAAACGTCCGTCGCGCCAGGAAGTGCGCGAGGCACTCGAACAGCGCTTGCAGCAGATGCAGACTGAGCAGTGTGCGCCCGATGTGCTGACCTTTGCCGGCAATGGTGAACCTACGGCGCACCCCGACTTTGTCGGGATTATCGACGATACGCTGGCGCTGCGCGACGTTTATTTCCCGAAAGCACAAGTCAGCGTGCTGAGCAATGCCACGATGCTTCATAAACCTGAGGTAGTGGCTGCGCTGAAGCGGGTAGATAATAACATTTTGAAACTGGATACTGTTTCGCAGGAATATATCAAGTTGGTTGACCAACCAACGGGGGCTTACGATGTGGAGCGCATCGTGGAGCAACTATGTGCGTTCGAGGGCAAACTCATTGTGCAGTCGCTCTTCATGAAGGGCACTTTCGACGGGCGCAGTGTGGACAATACGACGGACGACTATGTGCTCCCCTGGCTCAGCGCAGTTCAGAAGATAGCGCCGCAGCAGGTGATGATTTACACCATTGACCGCGCAACGCCCGTTTCGGGCTTGCAGAAAGCTACGCCTGCCGAACTCGATACCATCGCTATGCGTGTGCGCGAGTTGGGTATTGTGGCTTCAGCATCGTATTAATTCAAGTTTCGCATGCGCGAAACTTGTAAGGTTATGAGGTTTTAAGGTTATAAGGTTTTAAGGCTATGCAGTGTTCGAACAAATCGCTGGCTTATATGCTGACTTTTATTCCGCAAGGCAACCTTACAACCTCACAACCTTAAAGCGAAGCGACCTTAAAACCTTACATATTATATATTGAGTAAACAGACTATGTTTATCACGAAATTGAAGCAAAATTTGCAGCAGTCGCCTTTGGGGGTACTGACGATTGTTGGGCTTTCGGGCGGAGCCGACTCTGTGGCTCTTTTACTCGGCTTGCTCGAAGTAGGGCAGGCGGTGGAGGCTGTGCATTGCAACTTTCATCTGCGCGGTGCGGAGTCCGATGCCGACGAGGCGTTTGTGCGCGAACTTTGTGCGCAGCAGGGCGTAGTGTTGCATTGCGTAGATTTCGATACCGTGGGCTATGCGCGTCAGCACAAAGTGAGTATTGAAATGGCGGCGCGCGAACTGCGCTCCGACTACTTTGAGCGTCTTCGCCTTGAGCGCGGAGCAGCTACCATCGCCGTAGCCCATCATCGCGACGACAATGTGGAGACACTTTTGCTCCATCTTGTGCGTGGCAGTGGCTTGCGTGGACTTTGCGGCATGCGTCTGCGAAATGGCAATGTGGTGCGTCCGATGCTCAATATTCCTCGACTTGAGGTGGAGCACTACCTTGCTGAGCGCAATCACCCCTATCGCACGGACTCTACCAATGTCGATACGCGCTATCGCCGCAACAAGGTGCGCCACGAATTGCTCCCCCTGCTGCGTCAACTGAATCCGAATATCGAAGCTACGTTGGAAGCCACGATGCAGCGCCTGTCGGAGGCAGAAAGTCGCTTGTCCGCCATGCGAAGTGCTGCGGAGGCCGACGAATTGTCGCTTGCAGCGCTCAAGGCGTCGGTTTCGCCCGTGACGGATGTGTACGAATTTCTTTCGCCTTATGGTATCACACCGGCACAGTGCCGAGTGATTGCTCAGGCGTGCTCCGAACAGGTTGGCGCAGTGTACGAAGCAGCGGATTATGTGTGCGTACGAGACCGTAAATCCTTGATTGTTGGTCGCAAACCGCAGCAGATTTCGCCCATTGTGTTGGAAAATTTGAATGCGACCTACGATATTTCGGATACCATCCGTTTGGAACTGACGACGCTGGACATCGCTCAGATTGATAGCGTTGTACAAGCCGACAATATCGCCTTGCTGGATGCCGACCGACTGCAATTTCCGCTGACTCTTCGCAGTGTGCGCACTGCCGACCGTTTCCGTCCGTTGGGCATGAAGGGCACGCAGCTTGTGTCCGACTTCCTGACAAACCGTAAGCGCAATCGTTTGCAGAAACTCGCAGCTACCTGCGTTTGCGATGCGGAGGGAATCGTTTGGCTCGTAGGCGAGCGTCCCGACCATCGTGCACGCCTCACGGCAGAAACGCGGAGGGTACTCAGAATTCACTACGAAAAGCATTCGTAACAGTTCGTGAAGTTTAGCGATTCCCTTCCGCTTATATTAACAGTCCGGATAATCCTCAAAACCTTAAAGCGTAACGACCTCAGAACCTCATAACCTGACTCAACTGAAGTTTGCTAAAGTTGAGAAAATATAATTTTCAAGCATCCTTAAACAATAGAGACTGCAAAGCAATCGCTCGCTTTGCAGTCTCTATTGTTTCTTCGCTATTCTATTGGATATAACGATGCTATGATGGAGGTCGTTATAGGGATAGCTTCTATATTCTTTAAAATTCTGTTCATGTGGCAAAATAGTAATATTTTGAACAATAAAAGAAATAATACTTCTTTTTCTGTTCAGATATTTTCTGTTTTTGTGCTTCCTCTTTCAAATTGTCGTCCTCAAGTTTCGCAAGTTGACCATATCTTCAAACAGGTTCTCTGCTCTGCTTTTTCTAATTTTAATGAGGTTTGCGACCTTTGCTTTCGTCAACGGAAGAAATGATTGACGATGTTGAATGAATACTGTAATGTTTATGGAAGTTGCGAATTGATAGTCTGAAAATATATTTGGCGTTTACTTATTGACTAAATGTGAAAAATCATTATATTTGCGAGTTGAAGTTAATAGACCCCAACTTTAAATTAAAACAATATGCTTCAAAAATTATTCGGATTTGATTCCAAAAAGACAACGCTCCGTACAGAGATTGTTGCCGGTATTACCACCTTTCTCACAATGTCGTATATCCTTGCCGTTAATCCTACTATGTTCGGTGAGCTTGACGGCATGCCTATAGGAGCAGTATTCACGTCTACTGCTCTTGCTGCCATTGTCGGATGTCTTGCAATGGCCTTTATCGGTAAACTTCCTTTCGGCTTGGCTCCGGGAATGGGGTTGAATGCATTCTTCGTTTACACTGTGTGTATGGGAATGGGATATTCATGGCAGTTCGCTCTTACAGCTGTGCTTATTGAGGGGCTTATCTTTATCATCCTGACGCTTACCAATTTGCGTGAAGCTATCGTAAATGCGATTCCGATGAGTCTGCGAAATGCCATCGGAGCAGGTATCGGATTCTTCATTGCTTTCATCGGTCTGAAGAGTGCGGGAGTCGTAGTTGATAATGGCGCAACTCTTGTAGCTCTTGGCGACGTCACTTCTGGTTCGGCGCTGCTTGCTTTCATCGGTCTTATCATTACCGGCTTTATGTATTATCGAAATATTCCGGGAGCGATTCTTCTTGGAATCATCGTCACAATGGTGATTGGCATTCCGATGGGTGTCACAGAGTTCAAGGGAATAGTATCTTCGCCTGAATCTATCGCTCCTATCTTTTGTCAATTTGAGTTTGACAAGATTTTCTCGGTAGATATGCTGGTTGTTGTCTTCACGTTCTTCTTCATTGACATGTTTGATACGGTGGGTACGCTTGTTGGCGTGTGTACAAAGGTAAAGATGACAGACGAAAATGGTAATATCTACAGAATAAAGCAGGCTTTTATGGCAGACTCGATAGCTACTACAGCCGGAGCTTTACTCGGAACTTCCACCACCACTACGTATGTAGAAAGTGCCGCAGGAGTGGCGCAGGGAGGTCGTTCCGGATTGACAGCTCTTGTTGTAGGAGGTTGTTTCGTGATAGCAATGTTCTTCTCTCCGTTGTTCCTTTCAATCCCATCCGCAGCCACAGCTCCAGCTTTGATTATTGTCGGATTGATGATGGTTGAGCAGATGAAGAATATCGAGTTCGACGATTTCTCAGAGTCAATTCCAGCATTCGTATGTATGATAATGATGCCGCTGACTTACTCGATTTCCAACGGAATTCTCATCGGAATGATCACCTATGTACTGATGAATATTATCTGCGGTAAATTCAAGAAGCTGTCTCCAGCAATGTATATACTTGCAGTTCTATTCATCCTGAAATTTATTTTAATTTAACTCAACTTGAGGTCAGTTGAGGTTGTGAGGTTTTAAGGCTATGAGGTTTTAAGGTTATGCAGTTTTTTTAGAGTACAGAGCACAGTGTACAGAGTACAACTGCCGTGCGGAATAAAAACATCGTGCAAACCTGCGCTCGACTCTGACCTTCTCGTCTACCAATTTAAGGTTGTAAGGTTATAAGGTCGCTTCGCTTGTGAGGTTTTAAGGTAACCAATCCGGATGGTCTCTCCTTTATTCGCTTACGCTCATCAGCTTCGCAGTCTCCTTTTTCATCGCTCGTTTACTAAATTTTGACAAAATCACTTTGTCAAAATTTTTAACATCTGTTAACGTCGCTCAAAAAGTAAAAAAGTTTAAAACTTTAACTTCTGTTAAGAAAATCTCACGAAGTTTAACAAAATTTTTCGAAAAACAGCGCAAATTTTTCCTTCTTCAAAAGAAAAAAGTTTTTCTTCAAAGGAAAAATTTCCTACTTCAAAGGAAGAAAATCCTTCTTCAAAGGAAGTTTTCAGGAGAAAGGTCACAAAAAAAGGAGGGCAGCGATGCCCTCCTAAATCTTTATGCAAATATACATCAAAAATCGGCGATCTCCAAATCTGCATTTCGCGACATTTTTACAAAAGTTAACAGTTTTGCACCCTCTTTTGCTATTTCTGAACTAACAAAAAGGGCGATTTTTGCAAGTCCAATTTTAGACGTAAAAATTGAAATGCACGAAAAATATCAAAGCAGAATTTCGTGTTTATTAAATTACGAATTGTGCTTAGTACGTGTTCCATTAAAAAAACATATAGATATGCTTGTTATTTTTTTGAACACGATTAAAGTCAATTGCTCCACTCTCTCCAATGCTACTTTTTGCGCATTTTGTCGATGAGTTCTTTTGCTTCGGTGATTTGTTGGAGTTTTTTAGTAGCTGCTTCTTTGATGTCCTCGCCAAGGTGGGCTACTCGGTCGGGGTGGTGCTCAACGACCAATTGGCGGTAGGCACGGCGCACTTCTTCGTCGGTGGCATCGGGGGTGAGTCCGAGCACTCGGTAGGCATCTTCGAGGGTTGTTCCACCGAGCGAGAGGAGTTGTTCGGCAAGCTGGGCGTCAAGTCCGAGGTTTACGATGATTTCTCTCAGTACTTTGATTTCGTTAACGTCAATTCTGCCGTCCGCTTTGGCAATTTCTGCTAAGAAGGCAGCCATTTGTGTGCGGTCGGTTTTGGGCGTGAGTAAGGTGAGTTCCTGGCAGGCTTTGCGAATTTGTGCCTGCCATTCAGATTCGCCTTTTTCTTTGCGGTACTCGTAGAGTTTGAGTAAAATTTCGTTGCCTTCTTTTTCGGCATCTTCTCCGAAGTTTTTGCGCAGGAAACGTCGCATCATCTCCATTTCGGAGTGCATGATTTTTCCGTCAGCCTGAATCATGTGGGCTGAGAGCACCAGAAGGGAGAAAAGGAAACGGTTGCGCATTTGTTGTTCCCTGTCTTCGGGTGTTTCGATAATGGGGTCGGGCCCCGTTTTGCTGCTATCAAAAAGCGAACCTAAGGCATAGCCTGCGATAGCACCGAGAATGCCACCACCGAGTGCGAAACCTAAGATACCGCCAATCCATTTTGCTTTCATAGTTGTGAAGGGGGTATAGCTTATAAAAACGATAGAGGTTATAGTAACTATAGAAAATTTATAGGAGTTATAGCCTCTATTGTTGTTTGTGGTGAATTAGCTCTTGCGTTCCAACTCCTGGAGTTCTTCCATCTTTTTGGTCTGGAGGAATTCGTAGACGCCGCAGAGATGTTCGCGCACCTTGCCGTGGCCGAATTCATAGACTTTAGTAGCGAGTCCGTCGAGGAAGTCGCGGTCGTGGGACACGCAGATGAGGGTGCCGTCGAAGTCCTGAAGCGCCTGCTTGAGCACGTCCTTCGTCTTGAGGTCAAGGTGGTTCGTGGGTTCGTCGAGGATGAGGAGGTTGACGGGTTCGAGCAAGAGTTTGAGCAATGCCAAGCGCGTGCGCTCACCTCCGGAAAGCACCTTTACCTTCTTGGTACTTGCTTCGCCGCCAAACATGAAGGCACCGAGCAGGTCGCGAATTTTGTTGCGGATGTCGCCCTTCGCTACGTCGTCGATGGTTTGGAACACGGTGAGGTTTTCGTCGAGGAGCGAAGCCTGATTTTGTGCGAAGTAGCCAATCTGCACGTTGTGGCCCAGGGTGAGCGTACCTTCGTGCTGGAGTTCGCCCATGATGCACTTCACGAGGGTTGACTTACCTTCGCCGTTGCGCCCTACGAATGCCACCTTGTCGCCACGCTCAATCATGAGGTTGACGTTGGAGAAGATGCGTTTGTCGTCGAAGGCCTTGCCCACACCGTCCATCGTGACGGGATAGTTGCCCGAACGGGGAGAGGGAGGGAACTTGAGGCGCAGGTGTGAGGTGTCTTCCTCGTCGACTTCAACGAGTTCGAGTTTCTCCAGCATCTTCACGCGGCTTTGCACCTGGAAGGTCTTTGAGTAGGTGCCCTTGAAGCGCTCGATGAAGTCCTTTGTTTCCTGAATCATCTTCTGCTGCTCTTCCCACTGCTTCATCTGCTGCTCATGGCGCTCAGCGCGGAGCTGGAGGTATTGCGTGTAGGGCACCTTGTAGTCGTAGATTCTGCCCATGGTCACTTCGATGGTGCGCGTCGTGATGTTGTCCACAAACTTGCGGTCGTGGCTGATGACAACTACCGCCTTGCCGTTGCTGATAAGGAAGTCTTCGAGCCAACCGATAGATTCGATGTCGAGGTGGTTGGTGGGCTCGTCGAGCAGGAGCACGTCGGGATTTTTGAGCAGGAGTTTTGCAAGTTCGATGCGCATGCGCCATCCGCCGGAGAATTCGCTTGTTTGGCGGTTGAAGTCGCTGCGTTCGAAGCCCAAGCCGAGGAGCGTCTTCTCCACGTCCTCTTCAAAGTGCGTCATGTCGATGGCATAAAACTTTTCGCTCATCGTTGCCACTTGCTCGATGAGCTGCATGTACTCGTCGCTCTCGTAGTCGGTGCGCTCTGCCAACTGCTTGTTGAGTTCCTCTATCTGGGCTTCCATCTCGTGGAGGTGGGCACACGCCTGTGCAGTTTCTTCAAAAACGGTGCGTCCGTCTTCTGTCATCAAGTGCTGCGGAAGATAGGCAATGACTGTGTCCTTGGGGGCTGAAACCTGTCCGCGCGTTGCGGTTCTGACACCTGCCAAAATCTTAAGGAGTGTACTCTTGCCGGCACCGTTTTTCCCCATGAGGGCAATGCGGTCTTTTTCGTTAATTACAAAACTGATGTCGCTGAAAAGTGTACTGCCGCCAAATTCGACAGTGAGTCCGTCTACTGATACCACGTTTAAATAAATGTCTGTTTGTGTGGATAAAAAAAATGTTTTCGACTGCAAAGTTACAAAAAATAGCTGATTCTGCGGTGTTTTCCTTTTGCAATGGTGCGTTGTACCTCTTTCGTTTACAACAAAAAAACCGAAATGGGGTTATGCCATTTCGGGGTAGTCGAGGAGAACGAGGTATTCGCCTTCGGCTTCGATGGTGACGAGGGTGTCGGTGGCTTCGTTGAGTGTGCCCTGCCACCATGTGCTGAAGTCGTAGATGGGATAGCGCAAACCGGTGCTGCCAAAGCCCTTGGCGCCAAAGTTGATGATGGAGATTTGCTGACCGATGACGGTCGTGAAACTTTGCTTGCCTTGGCAGGGACGAATTTCGCAGTGGTCGGTGAGCATGCGTACGTTGAGTCCGCGTCGTTGGTAATCCATGAGCAGACTGATGTTGCCGAGCGTATGGCATTCGCGTTTGCCCGTAGCTCCGAGAATCGTGATGTCGGTTTCGCCCGTTGAGGCGATGAAGTTGACGGCTTTTGTAAGGTCGTTGTTCTCCTGTTCAGCCACGGGGTGGAAACAGTGGGCACAGCGCTCTTTGATGTGTGGCGCAACGGAGTCGCCGTCTCCAATGATGGCAAAGGGAGTGCCGCCTTCAGTCACGTAGCGGTTGGCTGCGCCATCGCAGCATACAACGCGCTCTGCCGTGTTGAGCAGTGCGAGTGGGGTAGGGTGAACGGGATAGTCGCCGTTGGCTAAGAGGATGATCATTGTTATAAGGTTTTAAGGTTATAAGGTCGCTTCGCTCGTGAGGTTTTAAGGTTTTAAGGTCGCTACGCTTTAAGGTTATAAGGGCTATGCAGCGTTTTAGAGTACAGAGAACAGAGTACAACTACCGTGCGGTATGCAAGCAAGCGTTCGACTCTAACCAACTCGTCTACTCGTACCTAAAAACTCGTTTACTATTTTAAGGTTTTAAGGTTAGCTTGCGCAATGCGCTTCCAGCGTTGGTAGCCGTAGATGGCGATGATGGTATAGACGGCGTAGAGGATGGCGGTGAAGTAGAGCGACTTATAGAGGTAGAGCGCAACGTAGAGTGCATCGACTGTGCCCCAAACAAGCCATTGCTCTACATATTTGCGTGCCAACATCCACATGCCAACGATGCTCAGCGCAGTGGTGAAGGCATCGCTGAGCGGTACGTCGCTGTCCGTAAACGTAGTAAGCACCCATGCTAATGCGCCAAAGCAAACGGTGCACGCGAGTGCTGCCTTGCCCCAAACGGGACGGGGGGTGTGGGTGATGGGCACTTCGTGGGTTTTGGCAGAACCCATTTTCCACGCAATCCAGCCGTAGAGCGCAGCGAGGATGTAGTATATCTGTATGCCACAGTCGGCATAGAGGCGTGCGTCGTAGTAAACAACGGCATAGACGGCTGGCATAATGGCGCCGACTATCCATAAATAAATGCTCGCCTTGAGTTCTAACCATAGATAGACGAAGCCCAGAACGAAGCCAATGATTTCGAGCATAAGTGGTGGAGGAGTTGGTGAGAGTTTTGTAAACAGAGGTACGCGCGCTGTGTGGATAGTGCGGCGTACCTCATTTGTGTATATAACGTTCAGTCGGATTTAGAACTTCAGTGTCAGGTGAGCCAGGAAGTTGGTGCGCGCTTGTGCGGCATAGCCGGTGTAGTTGACGCGGTTGTCGGGCGTGTTGAGGAATTCCGACGATGCCCAGCCATTGTTTTCGTAAGCCTTGTTGAAGAGGTTGTTGACTCTGAAACCAATGGTAGCACTTTCGAGACTGCCAAGCTGGCGGAACGTGTAGGCAAGGTCGAGGTTGCTGATGCAGTAGTCTTCGAGTTTATGCGCAGCTACGTCGGCATTGCTCATATATTGCTCGCCCACGTATTGCGTGCTCAGTCGGGCAAAGAATCCCTTGTACTCGTAGCTGAGTTGCTGACTGGCAATGAACGAGGGCGAGAAGGCGATGTGCGTGTTGCCGTGCTCGATGGTCTGTGCGGGGAGTTCGTTCCAGTCGGCGTCGTAGCCATAGAGCGTTTCGCTGAAGTTGCGGATGCGGTTCTTCGAGAGGGTAGCGTTGGCTTCCCACTTCAGTCCGAAGGGGAGTTTCACAGCGGCTTGCAGTTCCAAGCCCATGCGATAACTGTCCTTTACGTTGGCTGAAACGGGTTCGCCAATTTCGTTGAGTGCGCCGGTGAGTACGAGTTGGTCGGTGTAGTCCATGTAGTAGAGGTTTGCCCCAATGTGGAAAAGCTCTGTCGAGTAGTGTGCACCGGCTTCGTAGTCAACGAGTTTTTCGGCGCGCGGCAGTTGCGTGAAGTAGCCGTCGGTGTAGTTGTTGCGCGTAGGTTCTTTGTGCGCAATGCTTGCTGAGGCAAAGAGGCGCAGCGCTTTCGTAGCGTTCCAGTTGAGTCCTACTTTGGGGTTGAAGAAGTCGAACTGCTCGTCGATGTCGAGTCGCTGCATGCCGGAGGCATCGAGGCTGTTGTACTTGTCGTTAGTGCCCTCGATGCGGTAGTCGATGTGGCGAATCTGCAGGTCGGCATAGGCAGAGAGCGAAGGCAGGAGCGCATATTCGCCCTTCAGGAAGATGTTGGCATCCGTCTTTCTTCCCTGACTGCGGTAGTACTCCGTATTGGGGTCGAGCGCTCCGAGGTAGTTTTTCGTCCAGAGCACGTGGCCAAAGTGATTGCCCACGTAGCGGCTGGCAGCAGCGCCGAGCGTGGCGTTGAGGCGGCTGTCGCGATAGTTGATAGAAAAGTTTCCGCCACCAAAATCGTTGTCGAGCGACTTACGGCGAACGAGGTCGGACTTCTTTACCAGCGTACCGTCGGCCAGCGTGTAGGGCGTAAGTCCGTATTCCACGAGCTTGCGGTCCGTCTTGTATTCCTGGTAGTAGCCTTTGCCGCGTGTGTAGTGCAGGGCTGCGTTGAATTTCCAGCGCTTGTTGAGCTGGTGTTGTCCTAAGAGCTGATAGTGCGTCTGCTCGTAGTTGTCGGTTTGGTCGTCGTAGAAGTGTTGCACCCCATTGGCGTCGGTAAACATGTAGCCACAGGAGTTGTAGCGACGACCGTATTGTTCCATCTCTTCGCGCGAAGCATAGTTCCACGCATGATAGGTGCGCTCCTTGCCACCGAAGACGATGAGGCGCAGCGCTGTGGCGTCGGCAAAATAGCCTGCCTGGGTGTAGTAGGAATAAAGGTCGGCCTCGGCACGGTCGATGTAGCCGTCGGTTCCGATGTTCGAAAGGCGTGCGTCGAAGGTCCAGTGCTTGTTGATTAAGCCAGTTCCGAGACTGAGCGTCTCCTTGTGAGTGTTGTAGCTGCCGCCCGAGAGTTGTACTTCGGTGTAGGGACGCGTGCGGCAGGCGCTGGTTTGCATGCCGAGGCTTGCGCCGAATGCGCCCGAACCGTTGGTCGAGGTGCCTACACCGCGTTGCACCTGAATGTCGTTGACGCTCGAAGCGAGGTCGGGCGTATTTACCCAGAACACGTTGTGGCTCTCGGCATCGTTAAGAGGGATACCGTTGATGGTCACGTTGATGCGTGTGGCGTCAACCCCGCGAATGCGGAGCGATGAGTAGCCAATGCCGGCTCCGGCGTCGCTGGTGCTGATGCATGAGGGCGTCGTGGAGAGGAGCGTGGGGATGTCGGCACCGAAATTGGAGCGTGAAAGTTCCTTGGCGCTTACGTTTGTAAAGGCGATGGGGGTGGTTTGCGTAGCACGCGTGGCGATGACTGTGGCTTCGCTGAGTTCTACATTGAGGCTGTCGCTCTGCGCAACAGCGTTGGGCAACCCCACAATGAGGGCTGCAGCAATGGATGTAAATCTTTTCATTACTTTGAATAAATGTGTGAATAATGAAAAGGGGGATCGTGGTAATGTGGATTTTCGCCATGAAGCCGGCATTCTGCCGAAAACACGCACAACACCTTCTACCATTTCCTACGCCGGCATTATCCGGTTCAGGTCGGAGGGTCTGATCTCAGCTCAACAAAATATTGAGCACCCCTTAGTAAAAGTCGGTGCAAAATTAATGGTATTTTCGGAAAACACTTTATTTTTGCGCTAATTTTTCTAACCTTTTTTGAATTATGGCAGAAATAACGATACATTCGGTTGACAGTTTGGGCGAAATGGAGTTGCCCTTTGCCGATGGAGGGGTGCATGCAGGCTTTCCCTCACCGGCTCAGGACCTTGTGGAAAACGGCATTGACCTCAATCGCGACCTCGTGGCGCATCCCGAAAGCACTTTTTATGCTCGCGTGGTGGGCGAGTCGATGATTGATGCCAACGTGCTTCCGGGCGATATTCTCGTCATCGACCGTTCGCTCACGGCTGCAGATGGTTGCATGGCATTGTGTGTGCTCAACGGTGAATTTACGGTGAAATTTCTTGAAATCCATTCCGACGGCATCGTGTTGCGCCCCGCCAATGCGGAGTACAAACCCATTCGTATTGGCGAGTGCGAGCAGTTTGAGGTGTGGGGCGTTGTGACGTATGTTATCCATAAAGTGGGACGGTAAGGTTATGAGGTTGTAAGGTTATAAGGGCTATGCAGCATTAAGAGTACAGAGCACGGAGTACAGCTACCTTGCGGAATGTTAACAAGTGTGCTAACAAGCATGCATGCAAACGGTCGAGTCTAACCAACTCGTTTATTCGCTTGCGCTCATCAATTATGCAGTCTCCTTTTTTATCGTTTGTTTGATGTATGTTCTATTTTTCTTTTTAACTTGTTTACTAAAATTCTGCTTACTTTTTTAACATAATTACTGCAAAACGTGCTTTGCAAATTAAAATGATTTTGCTAATTTTGCACCGTAAAAATAGAAAACGGAAAGAGGGCACCTGCTGACGAGGATGACATGAAAAAGGAGTTGTTCGCAGAGGTGTCGCACATGCCGAAAAACGCTTGTACGAGCATTCTATATGATTGAAGGTGCCCCCCTAATATTCATGACTTGTTTGAAAAGCCGTGAATATCAGGGGTTTCTTTTTTTTATGCAAAAAAAAACTTACTCTTTGAATAAGTAAAAACAACAATTAAATCATTATAACTATGAACTTTACCTTGTTAGTCACCGCAGTGGTGACGGGTGTAGCATTTGTGGCCATCGTGACGTGGCTTGCCAAGTTGATTGGTCCGCGCAGCTACAATGCACAGAAGGAAGAGGCTTATGAATGTGGTGTGCCTACGCGCGGTCGCTCATGGATGCAGTTCCGCATAGGTTACTACTTGTTTGCCATCCTCTTCCTTATGTTCGACGTCGAAACCATGTTCCTGTTTCCATGGGCAGTTGTGATGCGAACATTGGGACCCGCGGGCCTCATTAGCGTTTTGTTCTTCTTGTTTATCTTAGTTCTGGGTCTTGCGTATGCCTGGAGGAAAGGAGCGCTCAAATGGCAATAATCAAGAAACCTACAATTAAGAATATTCCCTACGAGGAGTTTAAGGACAACGAGACGTTTGAAAAACTTGTAGCCGAACTCAATGCGAACGGCACGAACGTTATCGTGAGTTCTCTGGACGACCTGATTAACTGGGGACGCAGTAATTCGCTTTGGCCGCTTACCTTTGCTACCAGTTGCTGCGGTATTGAATTTATGGCAGTGTGTGCTGCTCGTCACGATATAGCACGCTTCGGATTTGAAGTAACCCGAAATTCTCCCCGCCAGGCTGACGTAATCCTTGTGAGTGGTACCATCACAACGAAGATGGCTCCAGTGCTCAAGCGTCTCTATGACCAGATGGCAGACCCTAAGTATGTCGTAGCCGTAGGGGGGTGTGCGATTTCGGGTGGACCGTTTACGAAGTCGTACCACGTAGTGATGGGCGTTGACCAGATTATTCCTGTCGATGTGTATGTGCCCGGATGCCCTCCTCGTCCTGAATCATTCCTTTATGGCATGATGCAATTGCAACGCAAGGTGAAAGCCGAAAACTTCTTTGGTACCACTAACCGCAAGGAAAAGGACCCCTATAAGGACATGATGGAAGAAAAGAATGTTAAACTTTTAAATCAGGAGGAACAAGCATAATGGCTACCGAAGAACTAAAGACGATTGCTGAAAGTGGTGCTACAGCAGCAGCGCCTGTCGCAAAACCGGCTCCAAAGCCTGCACCAGCGCCTGCCGCACCTGCTGAGAACGAAGTGAAACCGCTTGTCGTAGCGCCCGAAGAAGTCCGCGCTACGCTCGAAAAACTTCATGCCGAAGGTATGGACTTCCTGGAATGCCTCACAGGCTTCGACTGGATGGAAGAAGGACTCGGCTGTATTTATACGCTGACATCGACCACAACAGGAAAGATGGTGCACGTGAAGAGCGCTACGCTCGACCGTGAAAAGCCCTTGCTCCCCTCGGTGAGCGACCTTTGGGCTGTAGCCAATATTTACGAACGCGAGGTGTTTGACTTCTACGGTGTTCGCTTTACGGGCCACCCCGATATGCGCCGTGTATTCCTGCGCGAAGACTGGGTGGGCTATCCGCTCCGCAAGGACGACGACACGGAAAACAACAATCCGCTGCGCCTCACCAACGAACCGTTGGCAGATGATACAGAAGAACTCGTGCTCCAACCCGATGGCAGCGTAAAGTCAAAGCGAAATACGATTTTTGCGGACGGCGACTATGTTGTGAACATCGGTCCTCAGCATCCCTCAACACACGGAGTACTCCACTTCCGCGTAGCGCTCGAAGGCGAAACAATCAAGAAAATCGATCCCATTCTCGGATATATTCATCGTGGTATTGAAAAGATTGACGAAAGTCTTACTTATCCACAAACCCTTGCGTTGACCGACCGTATGGACTATCTCGGAGCTATGCAGAATCGACATGCGCTCTGTATGTGTATTGAAAAGGCATTGGGTATTGAAGTGAGCGACCGCGTGAAGGTGATTCGTACCATCATGGACGAGTTGCAGCGTATTGACTCTCACCTCTTGTTCTTCTCTTGTTTGGCACAGGACCTTGGTGCAACAACTGCCTTCCTCTACGGATTCCGCGACCGCGAAAAGATTCTTGACATTTTGGAAGAAACAACGGGTGGACGCCTCATCCTTAATTACAACACAATTGGTGGCGTGATGCATGATTTGCATCCCAACTTCGTAAACAGAGTGAAGGAATTTATCACTTACGAGCGCGAAAGCATCAAGGAATTGCACGCGCTCTTTACGGGCAATGTGATTTTCCAGAATCGTGCGAAGGGCGTGGGCGTGTTTACGAAAGAACAGGCTATTTCGTATGGTTGCACCGGCGGTACAGGGCGTGCTTCGGGATGGAACAACGACCTGCGTAAAATCCGTCCGTATGCGGCCTACGACAAGGTGAACTTTAACGTCATTGTACGCGAAAATGGCGACAGCTTTGACCGTTACATGATTCGTATGGACGAAATCCTCGAAAGCCTCAGCATCATCGAACAACTCATTGACAACATTCCCGAAGGTAGCATTCAGGAAAAGATGAAGCCTATCATCAAAGTGCCTGCCGGAACTTATTACAGTGCGGTAGAAGGTAGTCGTGGTGTTTTTGGCGTGATGCTCGAAAGCAAAGGTGACAAGAGTCCTTACCGTTTGCACTATCGCTCAACCGGACTCCCCCTCGTAGCGGCAATGGACACGCTTTGTAAGGGGGCAATGCTTGCCGACCTCATTACAATCGGCGGAACCGTTGACTATATCGTGCCCGATGTGGATAGATAGATGTTAAAATGAGAAATGAGAAATAAGAAATGAGAAAGTGGCTGGCGTATTATCGCCCGCACGGTCTTTCTCCATTTTCCATTTTCCTTTCTTCTTTCAAAAAAATAATTATGTTTGACTTTAAAAATATTACCGAATGGCTTCATAGCTTACTGCTTAGCATCATGCCAGAGTGGGCTGCCATATTGACTGAGAGCATACTTGTAGCCTTGGTCATCATCACGCTCTACGCCGTGTTTGCCATCGTCCTTATTTACATGGAGCGCAAGGTTTGTGCCTTCTTCCAATGTCGATTGGGCCCCAACCGCGTAGGTAAATGGGGTACGTTGCAGGTGTTTTGCGACGTATTTAAAATGCTTACGAAAGAAATTATTCATCTTCGTAACACCGACATTCTGCTTCACAATCTTGCACCGTTCCTGGTTGTAACGGCTTCGATGATTACTTTCGCTTGCTTGCCCTGGAATCGCGGTGCGCAGATGATCGACTTCAATGTCGGGCTTTTCTTTATTCTCGCTGCGTCGTCGGTTGGCGTCGTCGGAATTTTGCTTGCGGGCTGGAGTAGTAACAACAAATACTCCCTCATCGGCGCCATGCGAAGTGGTGCACAAATCATTTCCTACGAACTCTCTATCGGCATTGCGATGCTTACAATGATTTGTCTCACCGGAACAATGTCGATTCAAGGCATCGTTGAGCAACAGTATGCTGAAGGATGGAACATCTTCCGCGGACATATCCCGGCTGTCATAGCTTTCATTATTTATTTGATTGCAGGTAACGCTGAATGTAATCGTGGTCCGTTCGACCTTCCAGAATGCGAAAGCGAATTGACAGCAGGTTATCACACAGAGTATTCGGGTATGCACTTCGGCTACTACTACCTGGCTGAATACCTCAACCTCTTTATCTGCGCAGGTATTGCCAGCATGGTGTTCCTCGGCGGTTGGGCACCTTTACACATTGTGGGGCTCGATAGTTTCAATGCTGTGATGGACTATATTCCGGGTGCTGTATGGTTTATCGGCAAGACATTCTTTGTTGTTTTCTTGCTGATGTGGTTGCGCTGGACATTTCCTCGTTTGCGTATCGACCAGATTCTGTCGCTCGAATGGAAGTATCTTGTGCCCATCAGTATGTTTAACCTCGTCTTAATGGCGCTCGTCGTAGCGTTCGGACTACATTTCTAAAATAGATTATGGAAGAAAAGAATTATTTTGAAGGACTTTTTTCCGGCATCCGTTCGCTCTGCACGGGGTTGCGCATCACCATGCGTGAGTTCTTTACTAAAAAGATTACGCAGCAATATCCTGAGAATCGAGGCGAACTACAGATGTTCGACCGTTTCCGCGGGTCGCTCGTCATGCCTCACGATGAAAACAACCAGCATCATTGTATTGGATGCGGACTTTGCCAAATGGCTTGCCCCAATGGTTCTATCAAAGTGACCAGCGAATTCTACGAAACCGAAGATGGCAAGAAGAAAAAGCGTTTGGTAAAATATGAATACGACCTTGGTTGCTGCATGTTCTGCATGCTTTGTACACGTGCTTGTCCGCACAATGCCATTGAGTTTGACCAAAGTTTTGAGAACGCAGTGTTCGACCGCGCTAAACTCATCCAGGTGTTGAACAAAGAAGGTAGCAAGCTGGCAGAAAAGGAATAATAAGGGTCGGAGGTTATTAAGTTATAAGGTTGTGAGGTTATAAGGTTGTGAGGTTGAGAGGACCGAGCGGGGGTTAAGTTACCTGCAAGTTTTCAACTTCAATAATACTAAATACCTAAAAGACCAGCCCTCTCAAATCTCCAAAGCGAAGCGACCTCAAAACTTAAATTAAATTAGTTATGGATTCTCACCAAATAATGTTTGTAATTTTGGCAGTTATCATAATGCTCTCTTCAATTGCAACCGTGGTTTGCAAGAGCATTATTCGCGCTGCTACTTACTTGCTCTTTGTATTGCTTGGCACTGCCGGGCTCTACTTTTTGCTGGGCTACACATTCTTGGGTTCCGTGCAGATTATGGTGTACGCAGGCGGCATTATTGTGCTCTACGTATTCTCTATTCTCTTGACGAGTGGACAGCAGGAAGTGCTCAGCAAGACGACATTGATTAAAAAACTTGCTGCCGCAATAGCTTGCATCGCAGGCGTGGTTGTGTTTGGCGCCATGCTTTTTATGCAGCAATTCAAAGCAGCAGCGTTGTCCGCTCCGAGCGAGTCCGACAGTAGTTTTATCAGCATCGAAACCATCGGACACCACATGCTCTCAACTGATGCCGGAGGTTACCTCCTTCCTTTTGAGGCTGTCAGCATCCTGCTCTTGGCTTGCATCGTTGGCGGACTGATTATTGCGCGCAAACGTTAGTCACTCATTTATATTATTGTGTAAAACTATGATACAAATAGAATATCTTCTTATTATATCTGCAGTGATGATGTTTGCCGGAATTTACGGATTCTTCACGCGTCGCAGCACGTTGGCAATTCTGCTTTCGATAGAGCTGATGCTGAATGCTGCCGACATCAACTTTGCAGTTTTCAATCGCATGCTCTATCCCGATGGCCACGAAGGTTATTTCTTTGCCATCTTCGGCATAGCTATCGCCGCAGCCGAAAGTGCCATAGCGATTGCCATTATGATTAATATTTATCGTATGCTCAAAAACATTTCTGTCGATGAGCTGAAGAAACTAAAATGGTAAAAGGCTATGGAACATACACTGTATATTCTTCTCCTGCCGTTTCTCTCCTTCCTCGTATTAGGATTGCTCGACAGTAAAATCAGCAAGAAAACAGCAGGTATTATCGGAACTTTGAGTTTGGGCATCGTGACGTTGCTGTCGTACTGGACGGCTTTCGCATATTTCAGTGCAGAGCGCGTCAATGGTGTTTACGAAACGCTCATGCCTTATAACATAACGTGGCTCCCGCTGGGTAACCTGCATTTTGACATGGGCATCATGCTCGACCCGATTTCTGTCATGATGCTTATCGTTATTTCGACGGTGTCGCTCATGGTGCACATTTACTCGTTTGGCTACATGCATGGCGAGCGAGGCTTTCAGCGTTACTACGCATTCCTGAGTCTCTTCACCATGTCAATGTTGGGATTGGTTGTGGCAACAAACATTTTCCAGATGTATCTTTTCTGGGAACTCGTGGGTGTGTCGTCCTACCTCCTCATTGGTTTTTACTACACTACGCCAGCAGCCATTGCAGCATCGAAGAAGGCGTTTATCGTCACTCGTTTTGCCGATATGTTCTTCCTCGTGGGTATTTTGATTTACGGTTACTACTGCCAGTCGTTTGGTTTTGATTTTAATGCCGAAGGTTTTGCTGCAGGTGCATTTATGCTTCCCACAGCTCTTGTGTTGATGTTCATTGGTGGTGCGGGTAAGAGTGCCATGTTTCCCCTTCACATCTGGTTGCCCGATGCGATGGAAGGTCCTACTCCTGTCAGCGCATTGATTCACGCTGCTACGATGGTGGTGGCTGGGGTGTTCCAGATTGCTCGCCTCTTCCCCTTGTGGATTCAGTATGCCCCCGATGCTATGAGCATTGTAGTTTGGGTAGGTGTATTCACAGCGTTCTATGCTGCGGCTGTAGCTTGTGTGCAGAGCGACATTAAGCGCGTACTTGCTTTTTCTACAATTTCGCAAATCGCCTTTATGATGGTAGCGTTAGGCGTATGCCTTCCTGGCGAACATGGTGCAGTGATTGACAATCATGCAAGTCTTGGTTACATGGCGTCAATGTTCCACCTCTTTACGCATGCCATGTTTAAGGCGCTCTTGTTCCTCGGAGCAGGATGTATCATCCACGCTGTGCATAGCAACGAGATGTCAGCCATGGGTGGACTTCGTAAGTACATGCCCATCACGCATGTCACCTTCCTGATTGCTTGCCTTGCGATTGCAGGGATTCCTCCGTTCTCGGGATTTTTCTCTAAGGACGAAATTCTCACGGCGTGTATGCATTATAGTCCCGTAGTGGGATGGATTATGACGGGTGTTGCAGCAATGACGGCCTTCTATATGTTCCGCCTTTATTTTGGCATATTCTGGGGAACGGAAAACAAGGAACTCCATGCGCATCATACACCTCATGAAGCACCGCTGACAATGACACTGCCGCTCATGGTGCTTACGGCGATCACGCTTGTTGCAGGTTTTATTCCCTTCGGACATTTCGTCAGTGCTTCGGGCGAAGCCTACGATATTCATCTCGACTGGAGCGTTGCGATTACCAGCATCGTCGTGGCTGTTGCATCTATCGCATTGGCAACCTATATTTATGCAGGCGAGCGCCAGCCTGTTGCCAATAAGATGAAGGCGGCATTTCCTAATTTGCACCAATGGGCTTACAAGCGATTCTACCTCGACGAGGTATATCAGTACGTGACGCACCGCATTATTTTTGCAAAAATTTCAAAGCCCATTGCTTGGTTTGACCGCCACGTTGTAGATGGTTTCTTTGATTTCCTTGCATGGGGTACGTATGCGTTGAGCAATCTTATCCGAGGATTCCAAAGCGGCTCGGTTCAATTCTATGCTCTGGTCTTCCTCCTTGGTATCATCACAATTTTACTCATTTTGATCTTATAGCCAACTAAATATGGAAAACATACTTTATCTCTCTACCTTCGTGTTCATCCCCTTGGTGATGCTCTTAGGTTTGTGGTTGGCGAACTCCGTCAATCAGGTGCGCGGTGTGATGGTAGCGGGTAGCACAGCATTGCTGGCTTTCGCAATCCACCTTACACTTCGCTTTTTAGACGACCGTGCGGCAGGCGAGACCGCCGAGATGCTCTATACCGGTGCGCTTCCATGGTTTGAACCGCTTAACATCTGCTACTCAGTTGGTGTTGACGGCATCAGTGTTGCTATGATTCTGCTCTCTGCAGTAATAGTCTTTACAGGAACGTTTGCATCGTGGAAACTCCAACCGATGACGAAGGAGTACTTCCTTTGGTTTACGCTTTTGTCTATGGGCGTGTTCGGTTTCTTTATTAGCATCGACATGTTTGCCATGTTTATGTTCTACGAAATTGCCCTCATCCCGATGTACTTGTTGATCGGTGTGTGGGGTAGTGGAAAGAAGGAATATTCTGCCATGAAGCTCACGCTCATGTTGATGGGTGGTTCGGCCTTCTTGATGTGTGGCATCTTTGGCATCTATTTTGATTCGGGTGCCACAACGATGAACATCCTTGAAATTGCTCAAAACTCTGTAGCCCATGAGCGTCAATACCTTTGGTTCCCCATGACCTTTGTAGGCTTTGGGGTGCTGGGTGCGCTCTTCCCCTTCCATACATGGAGCCCCGACGGCCACGCCTCTGCGCCTACTGCTGTTTCAATGCTTCATGCCGGCGTGCTCATGAAGTTGGGAGGCTATGGCTGCTTCCGCATCGCCATGTATCTCATGCCCGAAGCGGCACACGAATTGGGATGGATATTCCTTATTTTAACAGGTATCTCAGTGGTTTATGGCGCATTCTCAGCTTGCGTGCAAACTGATTTGAAGTACATCAATGCCTACTCCTCCGTGTCGCACTGCGGACTTGTGCTCTTTGCTATTCTCATGATGAACGAAACGGCCTGCACAGGTGCGGTGCTTCAGATGTTGAGCCACGGTTTGATGACTGCGCTTTTCTTTGCGCTCATCGGCTTTATCTACGGACGTACACACACTCGCGACATTCGCGAACTTTCGGGATTGATGCGCATCATGCCCTTCCTCTCTATCTGTTATGTGATTGCCGGTTTGGCTAATCTCGGACTTCCGGGCTTGAGCGGTTTCGTGGCTGAAATGACCATCTTCGTAGGTTCGTTCCAAAACACGGGCGTGTTCTATACAGCGCTCACCATCATTGCCTGCACAAGTATCGTTATCACGGCGGTCTATATTCTTCGCCTTGTGGGTAAGATTCTTTACGGCACATGTACCAATGAGCACCACCTCGCGCTGACCGATGCAACGTGGGACGAACGCTTCTCCGTGATTTGCCTCATTGCGTGTGTTGCAGGTCTTGGTATCGCTCCGCTTTGGGTGAGCAACCTGATTGGCGACGGCGTTGCACCTATCATCAACCAATTGGACAAATTCATTGATTTAAACCCGTTTATGTAACGGATTGTTGACGAGTTGACAAGTAAACGAGTAAACAAGATAGTTACTGATGTCTATCTCTAAAGTCTTCTTGTTTATACTTTGACAACACTAATAAATAATAGGAAGAAACAAGCGTAAACTTCTCAAATCATCTTGTTTATTCGCTTACGCTCATCAGCTTCGCAGTTCCTCGTACCATAAACTCGTTTACTTATAAAAAAACAATTATGGATTATTCATCGTTCTTATCCATGCATGCAGAGCTTTCGCTCCTTGCTGTGATTATCATATTGTTCGTGGCAGACCTCTTGATGTGTCCCGACAAGAAGAGTGGTAAGGGTGTTTACAACACACCGTTGCCCACGATTCTGCTTGCCCTCCACGTTGTGCTCAATCTTTTGCCCTCGGCTTGTTGTGGCACCGACGTTGAGTTTCAGACTTTTGGCGGTATGTATGTTCACACACCTATGATGACGGTTGTGAAGAGCATTCTCAGTGTTGGCACGCTCATCGTGTTCCTGATGGCTCACAAGTGGCTCTCTCGTGAAGAAAACCTCGTGAAGCAGGGTGAATTTTACCTGCTCACG
>JAZQXH010000070.1:0-10368 GCA_045632745.1 Alloprevotella sp. | reverse complement strand
GTAGGAAATTTTTCCTTTGAAGAAAAACTATTTTCTTTTTAAGAAGGAAAAATTCGCGCTGATTTCGGAAAAAATTTGTTAAACAACGTAAGTTTTTCTTAACAGAAGTTAAAGTTTTAAACTTTTTTACTTTTTGAGCGATGTTAAGGGATGTTAAAAAAAACTTGACAATGATTTTGTCAAGTTTTTAGTAGACGAGCGAGGAGAAAGGAGAAAGGAAAAAGGAGACTACGTAGCTGATGAGCGTAAGCGAATAAAGGAAAGACCACCCGGATTGGTTTCCTTAAAACCTCACAAGCGAAGCGACCTTATAACCTCATAACCTAACCAAATTCTCGTGATACGTGGAGACTTGTACATTTCAAACGACTTTATATTTGAAGCGTTAAAGGTATTTTTCGGTCACCAATAATTCACTAAAAATGCCAGCGTGCACCCACGCCGAGCGAAAGGATTTCTTCGATGCCAAGACTCTTATTGGGGATGGCGGAGACGATAGAGAGGTCGTTCATCGAAAATTCATAATAGAAGTCGATGCCCTTGCCCACCTTCTGCCACGAACGAGGGAAACCATAGTGCAGACGTTGCCCCAAGGTGATGGCAAAGCGTAAGCGCGTTGAGAAACGGTAGTAGTCGCCGCCATAAACGCTGTGGGGTTCTCTTGTCCAGAAATCATTGCCCCCAAATATAGCGTTGGCATAGAGTCCGATGGTGAAGGGCTGAATGCTAAGGTTAGCATCCTCATTGAGTTGAAAGGGTAGGGTGAGGTTCCAGGGTGTATAGGTTTGCTTCAGCGTAAGGGTGTAATGATTGTGCCCGGAATAAAACTTCGGAACCCATCCTGCGAGCAACTCCGTGTCCCAATGCTTGTTGCAATAATCCCAACCCACACCGACCGAATATTTGCCAATATTGCCGGCATACTGCACTATGGTATAGTCGGGAAGAAGGGTTTGCCAGAGTTTTTTCTCCTCCTTCGCCGTTGCAAAGCAAGTTGCAGGAGACACCACTATATATATGAGCCAACACAGCAGGCTACTTAATCCATACTTCTTCATATTCATAGGTACCATTTTCGTTGAGCGTAAAGATATAGTACATCAGCATTTCTGCACAGTCGGTGAGGTAATAAGGCACGGCGTGGTTCTCAACATTGCGAACGCAGGCATTGTGCTCATGTCCGCCCAGTCCGAAGAGGACATTGGGGTAGGCTTCGATATTCTTAAGGTACTTCTGCACCAGAAGGTAGTGAAACTGGTCGCTTAAGGGAGCAGCGTGCATCACGACCACCGTTTGGCGGATGCTGTCGGGTAGGGTGGCTGCATCGGTTTCCATAAAGGCAAGGTTGGGCGTTTCGAAGGGGTACTTGAATTCCAGTCCGTTGGTGTTAAGACAGAGAAAATGCGTAGTACCTACATTGAAACTAAAGTCGTAGGCACCATACATCGCCCTGAACGTGTTGCGACCGGTAGCCAGACAATCGTGGTTGCCCAACACAGCGACATAGGGCATATTGAGACGCGACAGCTCGTCGTGCATCCACTCAAATTCGTCCGTTATTCCGAAGTCTGTAAGGTCGCCACAGTGAATGGCAAAGTCTATCCCCGGTTGCAGATTGATATGGTTTACAATGCGGCGCGTTTCGTCGTACCAGCGCTGCGTGTCGCTGAATACGGCAAACTTCAGTGTGGAGCGACCCTGCGCAATTTTTTCAATCTGCTGAATGGCGGTGGCATTGATATTTCGTGCCCCATGCAGGCGCGTGTCGTAAGGATGATAATCCATCATATCACAACCAGCCAGCGCGCAAAGCGCTAAAACATAAAGAAATATTCTTTGCATAGAAAACTATTTTATTCCATTTAGTTTGCAAAGTTACGACAAACTTTTTAAAAGTAAAAATGAAAAAACAGTCAAACACTTTGCTTAAATACGGAATTTAAGTACTTTTGTAAATGGTTTAATTGAGATTTCGTTAGCGTACAGAGTACAAAGAACAGAGTACAGAGTACAGAGTACAGAGCACAGAGTACAACTGCCGTGCGGAATGAAAACCATCGTGCAAATAAGCGGAGCGACCTCTTAACAAACAGCAGGTTCCTCACAACCTCTAGACCTTAAAACCTCAAAACCTTAACTCATAACCTCATAACCTTAACTCACAACTTCAAACAGATATGGAATTTAAAATCACATCACTCGATACGATCGATGAAGTAGCACAGGAATTTGTACGCGAAGTAATGCAGGAAGATACTGTTTTTGCCTTTCGCGGAACGATGGGAGCAGGTAAAACAACGTTTATTAAGTCGCTCTGTGCTGCACTTGGCGTAGAAGACGTTGTAACATCGCCTACCTTTGCAATCGTCAATGAGTATCGCTCAGAAACAACGGGCGAACTAATTTATCACTTTGACTTTTACCGCATCAAAAAGCTTGATGAAGCTTACGACATGGGCTGCGAAGACTATTTCTACTCGGGCGCAGTGTGCTTCATCGAGTGGCCCGAAATGGTTGAAGACCTCCTTCCCGGCAACACCGTTTGGGTGGACATCAAGGAAGAAGCTGACGGCAGTCGCAGCGTAGTAATTGCGGAATAACGGGATTTTTTAAGGTTATAAGGTTATGAGGTTATAAGGTTATGAGGTCGCTTCGCTTGTGAGGTTTTAAGGTAACCAATCCGGATGATCTCTCCTTTATTCGCTTACGCTCATCAGCTACGTAATCTCCTTTTTCCGCATGGCTATTTATTCGCTTACGCTCATCAGCTTCGCAGTCTCATTTCTCATTTCTCATTTCTCATTTCTCATTTCTCATTTCCCCTCGCTCGTACCTAATAACTTGTTTACTATTTTAAGGTACCTTAAAATCTATTTATTTCAACCCCAACCACCTTTTCACTCGCATCTTGAACAAATCAATACGCAGTTTCAGAGGTACAGATTGGCGTATGAGGGTCGGAACGTGCTTCCAGCCATTGCGCAAAAAGTCGTTCCAGAATCGTGCTACGTGCTTCGTTTCGACAGCGCAGACTTCAATGGCACGGTTGCAACGCAAGGCAAACGCATAGTCGGTAGGCAAACTACGACTGTCAATGTGATTAAATATCTCCGCACCACGCTCTGTATATACAAGCACGAGCGATGCGCCACGGTCGTCGTTCCAGTCGGCATAGCGCTTGTTGATGTTCCAGAAGTCAGCCAGGGCAATGTCCGCCCCACTTGCGCCCGACTTCGCCTTACAAGCATAGCACGATGGGCGCAGACTAATGTCCGAAAGGAAGAGGCGCATGTATAAATTCTTTGAACACACATCGAAAAGACAAACATCCTCCTTGGTTGTCTTTTTTTCGTTTACGGAGGAAAAAACCGTATTTTGCTCCGCCTTAGAGGCGGAGGTCATGCGGAGGGAAAAACCGTATTTTTGCCAACCTTCTTTTTTGTCTCTAAAGTTAACGTCCAAAATACGAACGTCTTGCACCGATACGGGGGCTACCGAATTTTTGCCAGGCGCGCTATGCGCACCGCTTTTGAGGAGGTCCAGATAAGAACGCCACACCATGGGGCTCGGCACTCCGTGGCACACCACTTCGACCGCAATCAAGCCCTCATAATCCTTGCGCAAAAAGCGGCGCAACCCGGCTATCTGGCACGAAGTACCCGAGAAGAGCACCTTGCGCCCTGCCTTCAGGAAGCGGAGTGCGTCGGCATACGCCGTACCCACACGGCTCTGCACATACTTCGAACCGCGGAAGGCAGCAAGCCCGTCGCGCGTCTCGGTATATACGTGCTCCACGCTCCAATCGTCGGCAAACTTCACGCCAAAAACGACGCCGCCTTCAGCAAGCACTGCCTCAGCAAGCATTGTGAAGACACCGCCCGACGAACTCTGCATACGCACCGCCTCGTCCTTATTCATCGAGGCATAAGTGCCGACAGGCGTGCGCGCTTCGAGCGGATGCAACTCAGGGCAAACACGCTCGCACAGTCCACAGTCGATACACACCGACTCGTCCACACGAGGATACAGAAAACCCTGTTCGTCTGCCACCATCGCAATGCACTGCTTGGGACAAACCTGCATGCAAGCCTCGCAACCGCAGCAGTTGTGTTTATCAGATATACGAATCATACAGAATTTATCGAACTATATTCAAGCCGCCACAAACTTCAGGAAATAAGCAATCATGGGAATCGTGAAGAGCGAGAGCAGCGTGGTCATGAAAATCACTTGCGTCATGAGGTGCTCGTCCTTGCCGTGCTTCAGACACAGCATGATGCCGTTAGCCGCTACGGGCATACCCGTCAGCACCACGGCAACATTCGTCACAAACGAGTCGAAACTGAACAGACTGAAGAAACCCCACACCACGAGCGGCAGTACGAGGAGCTTGAGCGATGCTACGGTGAACACAAACCGATTGCCCACCATGTCGCGCAAGGGTATCGTTGCCAATGTCGCACCTATCAGAATCAAGGCACAGGGAATGGTCATGTCGCCCACTAGGTGGAAAAACTTACTTACGGGCACAGGCGTCTGCACCTTGAGCAAAGCCAGCACCACCGCAATGATTGAAGCCACTACGCAGGGCGAAAACAGCACCTTCGGCTTGAACACGCTCCGAATCGGCTGCTCCGTAATGAAGGAAAGTCCCACCGTGAAAATCAGCAGGTTGAACGGAATCCCCAGCACCGAGGCATAGAACACGGCACGCTCGCCAAAGATGGCAGCACTCGCTGGAAATCCGATGAACGTGACGTTGCCAAACGTAAGCATGAACTTTTGCAAACCGCGGTCAGACGGACGCACACGCCAAACACGAGCAATGGCAATGGCAGCAACGATCAGCACCACATAGTTGAGCAGCGCCACGAGCATCAGCTGCATGATTTCGCGACTCGAAAACTGAAGGCCATCGCCCATCACCGAACCGATGATAAGCATGGGACACGTGACGTTGAGCACAAACACCGATATGGGACGGTTCATCTCCGTTTTCCACACTCCAAGGCGCGTAGCTCCATAGCCCACCATCACTACGCCGAAGATGATGAGCATCTGAATAAGAATATCGATTAATGACATAACACTGCGTATTGTTCCAAACATCTTTGAACAACGCTGCCGGGAAATCCCGTGCTGGCGCGTTCTTCTTGCAAAATTACAACATTCTGTACGCTCGCCGATGCAAAACAAGTGATTAAACGTTAATTACCACCCATTTTTTTCGTTCGGAAAGCAGCAAACCAACCTTTTTAATCTTTGTATCAGAAAAAAATGCTAACTTTGAAGTCCACAAAACTTTTCGCTGCGTTGAGACATCTGTTTCAGCGCTGTGCTTGATTATTTTGACTAACTAAACTACCACGACTATGTTGTACCTCACAGCCGAAAACATCCTCTTTCTGGGTTCGCTCCTTGTATTTACGAGCATCATGATAAGCAAAACCAGCTATCGCTTTGGTGTGCCCACCCTTCTTCTCTTCCTGTTAGTAGGAATGGTATTTGGCAGTGACGGTATAGGATTGCAGTTTCAGAATGCCGGTACTACACAGGTTGTGGGTATGCTGGCACTCAGTGTCATCCTCTTCACCGGCGGTATGGACACCAAGATAAGCGACATCCGCCCCATCATGACGCAAGGGTTGATACTTTCGACGGTGGGCGTAGTGCTGACAACCGTCTTTGTGGGACTCTTTGCCTGGGCGCTGACAAACTTCACGCCACTCCCCTTTGAATTCTCACTGCTCACCTCGATGTTGCTGGCAGCCATGATGTCGTCAACCGACTCTGCCTCGGTGTTCAACCTACTGGGGTCGCAGCGCATGAACCTCAAGGAAAATCTCAAGCCGATGCTCGAACTCGAAAGCGGTTCGAACGACCCCATGGCTTACCTCCTCACCCTGCTGCTGATTCAACTCATCGGTTCGACCGAAGACTGGAGCGCAAGTAGCATCGCCATCAACCTTGTCGTGCAATTCACGGTAGGTACGCTCATTGGTTTTGCAATAGGAAAGGGTAGTGCCTGGCTCATCAACCGCATCCAGCTCAACAACCAGTCGATGTACTCAGTGTTGCTGCTCTCTCTGGTGTTTATCTCATTTACGCTCACCGAAATGTTGCAGGGCAACCCCTATCTGGCAGTATATATCACGGGCGTCGTAATAGGTAACGAACGACTGGTCAACCGCAAGGAAATGAACACCTTTATGAACGGTTTGACCTGGCTCGCTCAAATCGTGATGTTCTTGACACTGGGCTTACTCGTCAATCCAAAAGAACTGGTTGACATACTCCTTATCGCCACGCTCATAGCGCTGTTCATGATATTCGTAGCACGCCCGCTGACAGTGTATCTCTGTCTGCTGCCCTTCCGCGACATGAGCAACAAGGCGCGACTTTTCGTGTCGTGGGTGGGACTTCGTGGTGCCGTGCCCATCATCTTCGCCACTTATCCCATATTGGCTGACATACCACAGGCACAGACGCTCTTCAACATCATCTTTACTATCACACTCATATCGCTGTTGCTGCAAGGTATGTCGATTTCGTGGATGGCAAAACGCTTGAACCTCGACCTGCCGCAGGAGAAGGACGGCAACGAATTTGGCGTAGAGTTGCCTGAAGAACTCGAAACAAACCTTTCCGACCTTGTACTCACACCCGAAATGCTCACCAACGGCAATCGCTTGATGGATATGGACATCCCCGACAACACGCTCGTCATCATGATAAAGCGCGGAACGGAATACATCGTGCCCAACGGACAGGCACAGCTACAAGCCGGCGATGTGCTCCTCTTTATGTCGAAAGAAGACCTCTCGTTTTAACACGATAGCAGCAACATTTGCCCGTTGCACACAAATAAGGTTCGGTCCACTTTGCTAACAATCAAAAAACCACTAATTTTGCACCACTAAATCAGCCTTTCGCGTTAAGACATTAGACTTCCGCAGGCTTCAAAGTTGAATACTCATGACTACAATGCTCTCCGTTCTCTGGAATCCCTCCGAAGTAGCTCTTCAAATAGGCCCCATTGCCTTTCGCTGGTACGCCCTGAGTTGGGGCTTGGGCTTAGGCTTGGCTTACTACGTGGTTTACCAACTCTATAAGGACCAGAAATTAGGCGCCGATAAGTTTGACCCACTTTTCATGTACTGCTTCATCGGCATCCTCGCCGGGGCACGCCTGGGACATTGCCTCCTCTACGACCCAGGCTACTATCTGAACAATATCGCAGAGATGCTACTGCCCATCAAAATCATGGCAGACGGTTCGTGGAAGATGATTGGCTACGCAGGGCTTGCTTCGCACGGCGGAACAATCGGTATCATCATCGCCCTCATACTCTACGCAAAGAAGACGGGCGTAAAATTTCTTCACGCACTCGACAACATTTCTATCGCAACGCCCATCACTGCGGCATGCATACGTCTTGGCAACTTGATGAACTCCGAAATTGTAGGAAAACCTACGGGCAGCGACTGGGGCTTCGTCTTTCAGCGCAATGGCGAAGACTTTGCGCGCCACCCCGGACAACTCTACGAAGCCATCGCTTACGCAGCGCTCTTCCCTATCATGTTGTGGCTCTATCGTCGCTACAAAGAGCGCATAGGTTCGGGTTACTTCTTCGCAGTGGCAATCCTCTTCATCTTCAGTTGTCGCTTCGTGATAGAACTCTGCAAAGAAGTGCAGGAACCATGGGAGTTGGCGATGCAGGAAATCATTGGCATCAACCAAGGTCAACTCCTGAGTCTTCCTTTCATTGCGCTCGGTGCATGGATGCTTCGTCGCGCTCTGAAGAAATAAGACTTTGGAAAATCCAATTTGACGAACACACGCATCACACTCAAACTTCGCAAGTGTAAGTTCCTATAGTTTTAGAGGTGTTAGTATCATAGAGAGGAACGCTCCGAATGGAGCCCTCATAACCTCTTAACGAACCGAAGGTTCCTCTTAACCTCTGAACGAACCAAAGGTTCATCATAACCTCTTAACGAGCCGCAGGCTCCTCTAACTTCTTAACGAACCGCAGGTTCATCTTAACCTCTTAACGAACCGCAGGTTCATCATAACCTCTTAACGAGCCACAGGCTCCTCACAACCTCATAAAATAACCCCTTTCTACAAAAATAATGCAAACCGACAACCCTCCGTCGAGCACGACGGAACCGCTAAAATTTACTATTGCAACCGTAACCTACAACGCCACCGAAACGATTGAGCGAACCATCCTCAGCGTGGAGGAACAAGACTATCCCTACGTGGAACACCTCATCATCGATGGCAACTCGACCGACACAACGCTCGAACACATCCACCACTACCAGGAGCGCAACAGCATCGCCAAGGTGCCACACGAAATTGTGTGTCGCACAGAGCCCGACGAAGGTCTCTACGACGCGATGAACAAGGCGCTGCGCTTGGCAACGGGCGACTACATCCTCTTCCTCAATGCCGGCGACACGCTCCACAATGCCCATCTGCTTTCGGACATTGCCCGCATCGCCGGAGGAACGAAAGCCGCAGTAATCTACGGTCACACGGACCTGGTGGACAACGAAGGAACTTATATCGGTCCGCGCCGCCTGACTCCGCCCGAGGTACTTACTTCGGACTCGTTCAAGCAAGGAATGCTCGTGTGCCACCAAGCCTTCTTCGCCAACATAAAATTAGCAAGAAACGTGGCTTACGACATGAAGTACCGATTCTCCGCAGATTTCGACTGGTGCGTGCGCCTCATGAAGGCGGCTGAAGAAAAAGGCATGGCGCTACTCAACAGCAAACTCATCATCAGCGACTACCTCAACGAGGGACTCACTACGCGCAACCACCGACGCTCACTCATCGAGCGCTTTAAAATCATGACCCACCACTACGGGCTGCTCTCAACCTGCCTCCACCACCTTTGGTTCGTGGTACGCTGAAGCAAAGCCCACGCATTTTGACTTTCACCCTATGGAGGCAGCTTTCAGAGCCATGACGCTACTCTGCGCACGGCGAGAATATTGCACACACGACATACGCGAAAAACTCCGCACCAGGGAGTTGTCGCCCGACGAGACATCAGCCATCCTTGAACGCCTGCAGCAGGAAGGATACATCAACGACGCACGCTATGCCCGGGCCTACGCTCACGACAAACTGCTCTACGACGGCTGGGGACGCATCAAGATTGCACAATCCCTACGACTGAAGCGCATTGCCGACAGCTTGGTGCAAGAAGCCCTCGACGAACTCTCCGAAGAGCAGTACCTCGACACACTGCGCCGCGTAGTTCGCTCCAAGCAGCGCAGCGTGAAGGGAAAAACGCCCTACGAAACACGCCAGAAACTGGCACGCAGCGTCATCAACCGCGGCTTCGAGCCCTCGCTCGTGTTCAAAGAAATCGGACACCCCGACGACGATGCCGCCGACGACTGGATGGACTGAGCCCCACGGCACATGCACAAATCTATAATCAACATACGAACGAGCACCCAGCACCTTTCATCCCTGGGATGCTCCATAAATCTCACAATATCAAACTTATAAACTTATGCTTACCATCTACAATACCCTTACGCGTAAGAAAGAAGAATTCAAGCCCATCAACCCCGGACATGTAGGCATGTACGTGTGCGGCCCCACCGTTTATGGCGACGCACACTTGGGCCACGCACGCCCCGCAATCACCTTCGACCTCCTCTTCCGCTACCTCAAGCAGCAGGGCTACAAGGTGCGCTACGTGCGCAACATTACCGACGTTGGTCACCTTGAGCACGATGCCGACGAAGGCGAAGACAAGATTGCAAAGAAGGCGCGCCTCGAACAGCTCGAACCGATGGAAGTGGCGCAGTACTACACCAACCGCTTCAACGAGGCGATGACAAAACTCGGCGTGCTCCGCCCCAGCATCGAACCGCATGCCACGGGCCACATCATTGAGCAGGAAGAACTCGTAAAGGAGATTCTTAACAACGGTTTTGCTTACGAAAGCAATGGCTCTGTGTATTTCGACGTCGTTAAGTACAACGAAAAATACGGCTACGGCATCCTCTCAGGCAGAAACCTCGACGACGTAAAGGATGCGTCGCGCGAGCTCGATGGAGTAGGGGAGAAGCGTAATCAAGTGGACTTCGCACTCTGGAAGAAAGCCCAACCCGAGCATATCATGCGCTGGCCCAGTCCTTGGGGCGACGGATTCCCCGGTTGGCACTGCGAATGTACAGCAATGGGGCGTAAATATCTCGGCGAACAGTTCGACATTCACGGCGGCGGCATGGACCTCGTGTTTCCCCACCACGAATGCGAAATTGCACAGGCTGTAGCATCACAGGGAAAGCCGATGGTCAACTATTGGATGCACAACAACATGATTACCATCGC
>JAZQXH010000069.1:0-23126 GCA_045632745.1 Alloprevotella sp. | reverse complement strand
TGTAAAAATGTCGCGAAATGCAGATTTGGATTTCGCCGAAAAATGATGTATATTTGCATAAAGATTAAGGAGGGCTGTGCTGCCCTCCTTTTTTTGTGACCTTCCTCCTGAAAACTTCCTTTGAAGAAGGATTTTCTTCCTTTGAAGTAGGAAATTTTTCCTTTTAAGAAAAACGTTTTTCTTTTTAAGAAGGAAAAATTCGCGCTGTTTTCCGAAAAAAATTGTTAAACAACGTAAGTTTTTCTTAACAGAAGTTAAAGTTTTAAACTTTTTTACTTTTTGAGCGACGTTAACAGATGTTAAAAATTTTGACAAAGTGATTTTGTCAAAATTTTAGTAGACAAGCGAGAGGAAAGGAGAAAGGAGAAAGGAAAAAGGAGAGACCATCCGGATTGGTTACCTTAAAACCTCACAAGCGAAGCGACCTTATAACCTCATAACCTCAAAATAGTAGACGAGAGGGTGAGACTCGAACGCTGAAATGTACGCTGGCATTCATTCCGCAGGGCAACCTTATAACCTTAAAACCTTACAACCTCATAACCTGAACTTATAACCTTAAACCCTCACAAACGAAGCGACCTTATAACCTTACAACCTTAAATTGGTAGACGAGATGGTCAGAGTCGAAGACTTGTTGGTACGCTACACTCATCATATCGAATCATTTTCACCCTATGGAATTACGTCCTGCGTAGAGACGTCCCATTGGGGCGTCTCCCATATTCACAGCACAAAACCAAATTATGTTATTGATTTATAGACAACCCATTAAGGATGTTCCCCAAATCACCGCACCCCGCAAAAAACAGGTAATTGATTTGGAGACGCCTCAATGAGACGTCTCTACGTTGGACATTATACCATTACATCGCATATTTCTGCAAAAAAACACTTTGTTTATTCTCACACAGACTTTCGCGAGCCTTGCTCGCACCATCCGGGTGGCAGAAAAGACGCTGAAGGCGTCTCCGCTCGGTAACCGAGGCGGTTTGAGCGAAGCGAATACCCCCGGCACTAACCAAACAGGAATATGCACCTTGAAAAGGGGCCCCAGCAACAAGGATTGAATTACAACGAGTTAGAGCACCCATTCAGGGTGCACATACCCACACATGAATGCCCCGAGTGCACTGACGTGCACCCGGTGTTATTGAGCGGTGACGCCTTCAGCGTCAGATATAAATCAGGTCCGTATGGTTATTGATTATCCAAAACAGAATCATTTGTTTTTACAATTTTGAACATCTTACCCAGTAGGGCGTCTCCCTCATGCACCGCATCCCCCCGAAAGATGTAATTGATTTAGAGACGCCCCAATGGGACATCTCTACGTGGGACATTCCTTTTTTTGTTGTAAAACGAAACGGAGAAATGCCGGGCGGCATTTCTCCGTTTTATTTATTTACTTACGACTCGTGTTTCACAAGTCTAAGCACTTTCGGTATGAGGAGTTACAGACTCTGTCGTTTGTGCACGCTTCATAGCCTAAAAACTTGACAAGCGAAGCTACCTTAAAACCTCATAACCTTACAAATTATTCCCAGTTAGAAGAGTCCCAGCCGCCCTTGTTAGTGAGCTGAGCGCCTTCTGCTGATGTATCAATTGTCTTTTCATTGTGCATCTGGAGTGATGCTGCGATCATGCCCTGTGCTTCGAACTTTACTTCGAGAGTAGTGGGCTTAGTATATGCCTTCTTCATAAATTCAAATATGTTTTATTGTTGTTATTCTTATTCAAGTTTCGGTTTGGTCGGATTCTGAGATTGTAAAGTCTTAAGATTTTCAAAACTTCAGACTGAGGGTAAAGATTCCGAACGGCACCTTAAAACCTTACAACCTCAAAACCTTATAACCTTACTTTACGATAAACTTCTTACCGTTCTGGATGTAGAGACCACCCTTCACTGCGTTCACTACGCGGCGACCGCTGAGGTCGTAGATAGGAGCGTTAGCATCGAATGAAGGAGCAACAACAGATTCGATTGCTGTAGTGTTGCCACCGAAGTTGAAGCGGAGAACCTGAGCCTGAACAGTCTTGGGGAGGTAAGCCTTGAAACCATTGTTCAACCAAGAAGTACCGTCCTGTTGGTTCTTTAATGCAGTGTAGAAACCTACTTGCTTGTTTTCAGGTTGACCTTCTTCTGCTACGTTGATGTAACCAAGAACATAAGCATCTTCTGTCTTATATTCGTCAGCATAAGTACCAAGGAGAGCTGATTCTACGCCTGTAGTTTCTGTAGCCTTCACTTGCAAGAATACGCAACCATTTTCGACTTCTGCATTCTGTTGCAATTCCAACACAACACCAACACCTGCGGGAACTACAGTTTGTGGTGCCAATTTAGCATAATCACCATTAATTTCAGATACTGTATAAGCATTGAAACGTCCATATGAAAGTGCCAATTCAACAGGTGAATAGAGCGTAGTATAACCAGCTTCTTCATTTACGGGGATAGGCAACCAAGCTACTTCTTCAAACATCCATGCTGCGTTAGCATCATTCAATCCGTTTGTAAGGCCTGACCAATCTGAAAGGAAACCATTATTTCCACCATTCACTTCATATTGGAGTGCATAAGTACCAGCAACAGCAGCATTCTCAAGGATAGTCCAAGTCGTAGGTTCAGTGCCAACAGCAGCTTGAGTTTTATAGTTATTCAAGTACAAACCATTGCCGTAAAGCAAGATTTTACCTTCGTTATAGTATACAATACTATTGAGTTTATTCAAGGCTCCAAGTTCCATTGCTGACTCAGCATTCAATTGCCAGTACATACCCTTCTTTGCAGCATCATTAGCATTCATGCTCTTGATACGATAGAATTTACCTGTTTGAGGAAGATTCAAGCTAAAAAGTGCCTTGCAATCTGCAATTGCTGTATTTGCGCCATCAACAGTTGTTGCATTATTAAGAGTTTCTTCAGCTGCTGCTAAAGCAACTGCATCACAAGTATATTGCCCCAAACCGTTACCTACAACATGGAGTTTCTTCCATTCTGAATAATAATCACTCTTTAATTTCGCAACCTTCTCTTCATCTGTAAGAACCAATTCTACCGCGAATGTTGAACCAGCGTCTGCACCACCATTCCAATAAGCAAGCTTATTACCACGATTGTTCATTTTATTCTTACCCTCATTAACATCTTTCTGAGCCAAATAGAATGTTCCTTTACCACCGCGTTGTCCACTTGCAGTTGGTATCCAATATGTATTTTTGCCTTCCGAAACTGGCTCTTCTGTCAAAACAGGGTATGTATTACCACCAGTATTTCCATCAAAAGTATTTGTAGAAGATGAAAGAATGTAACCCTCTCCTTTGGCTTTGTTCACAAGTTTATAACCATCAAAGGGATTTCCGACGAATGCCCACATATAGGCTTCTTTATTCTCTGCATCAACTTCAGTTCTATCCAAAGCGATATGCGTAGCATTATCTACATGATAAAGCAAATATGCATTATCACCAATTGAGAGGTAATACCATTTTCTATCAATATCTTCGTATGTCTTAGCAAATTCAAAGGGCAAATCGATAGTTACATCAAAATCAACTGTAGTGTTAGCGCTTACATTTCCTGTAGGTATTTCACCACTTTCAATAGTCACACCATACGCAGTGGGGTCTGGATATTCACGACCCTCCAAAACCTTGTACGTAACACTGGTTAAGAGTTCATCGTTTACACTATAATTGTACACAACGTCATATTCCGGAATATTTTCAACAACTACAAGCTTCGCATCAATGATTTCGGCACCATGTCCCGTGAATGTATTGTTAAAATAACGCTCTGTACTACCAGCAGGATCAATATTACACCAGTCATACTTGAAACGAATGCGGTACTCGCCAGCAGGAAGATTAACGGTCCAATCAGGAAGCGCTAGAGTGCTTCTGCCATTGCCAGAAATTGAAGTGCCTTCACTATTACGACCATTCTCATCATTATTATAACCACTATTATAGAAAGAATAACTTACGAGGTCACCTGTTGGAGTAAAATTGTCGGAATCTATCCCAGCTGTAAAACCATTATTGTCCATATCTACGTACACAAACGCATTCATCCACGAACCTGCAGACTGCGTCATTCCGAGAGTTACAGTTGAACCAGCTTCTACTGTAAATGTTTTTGTTTCAGTAAGATCTGTATAACTGTTTCTTGAACCACTAGGCATAGTATGAGTATCTCCGTTAACAGAAATACTACCCACCATTCTACCTGTTGTAGTTTTAGCGTCGACATGATTGGGCGTGTAGTTCACCTCTTGCGCCATTGCACCGACTGCACAAAACAACGATGCTAAAAATAGAGTAATTTTTCTCATAAGTTAAATTAATTTTTGATTGATAATTATTGTTCTTGTTTTTAGATAGTTAACACCATGAGTGTGACAAATTTACATTCTTTGCAAAAAACAAGAAAAATTATGTTACAAAAACTAACGATTTACTTTTAGGGGGGGGGGCAATTGTTATACAGAGTTTGCAAAACCAGCTTATTTGCATGATATTTTGATTTATTTAGGCGACAAATGGTAAACTCAAACAACTAATTTTGATTGATACAAAAAAAACGTATGACAAATGTTGGAAACAATAAACTCATACGTAAAAACCGACCGCAAAACTCGAGTTTCGCGGTCGGCTCATTAAGTCAAACTATTGCTTCAGGCATTCGCAGAGTTGGCGCATGCCTTCTGAAGCAACGCTGCAGATGGTATGAATAGGGAATCCACGTGGAATCTTTACGGGATTGGGGTCGATAAGAAACATTTGCGCATCGGGGCGAACGTAATTTATCAATCCGGCAGCGGGATAAACATTCAACGATGTACCGACGATGACAAAGATATCCGCCGTACGGACTTCGACAATGGCATCGTCCAACCTTGGCACATTCTCGCCAAACCACACAATGTAGGGACGCAGGAGCGAACCATCCTTAGCGCGAGCATCGGCATCGACCTCTACATCGTCGAGACTGAGACGCACATGCTGCGAAAGGTCCTCCTTGTTGAACGAAGAGCACATCGTCAGAAGGTCGCCATGCAAGTGGATAATTCGCGACGAACCGGCACGCTCGTGAAGGTCGTCAACATTCTGCGTGACGACTACCACCTCGAAATCATCCTCTAATTGAGCAACGAGGCGATGAGCTTCGTTGGGAACAGCACCTGCCAACTGACGTCGGCGCTCCTGATAGAAAGCATTGACCAATCGGGGATTGCGATGCCATCCATCAACGCTACAAACGTCCTCGAGCGAATACTCTTCCCATAGTCCACCTGCATCGCGAAAGGTGCGGATGCCGCTTTCAGCACTGATACCTGCACCTGTGAGAAAAACAATTTTCTTCTTCATCCAGAATTTATTTCAGATAAATCAAACTCTTCACGATGCAATCCGTGCCTCGGCGAATTTCGAAGGCATAGACGCCTTCGCTCTGCTGCTCTGAATAGATGTCGAGCGTTTCACCACAGTAGCTCTCAAGGCAGTATGCCACCTCGATGCGACGGGGAGGATACTGACGGAGCGTTTCGAACGAAAACGTGTTGAGCAACATTTCAATATAGCGAATGGAATTAACGTGGCCATTGATGTCGAGGTCGCTATAGGCTGCGGTGTGCGAAGCGACGCAGGGCGCTTCCTTCGAAAGGCGCATACGCGATGGTCCCGGAATGCAAATGGCACGTTCGGGGAGCATTACGTCGCCAAAACCACCATCGGGAAGCGCCGTGAGGTCGGCAGGCTGACGACTCTGCATATCGATGAGCGCCCAGATACTGGTGGCTTGACCAAAACGCTCGCCCTCCGGAGTGACGATATCGAAATGACGGTCTGTGAACTGGCGGTAAACGCGCGTCACCCATGTTTCGATGCTATAAGCCTCGTTGATACGGGGCATGCGGTCCATGTCGATAACGAGACGCGAAAGTACCCAGGCGTGCGACTTGGTGTTGACATCGTCAAAACCGAATCCATGCGCACCGGCATGGTAGGAAGCAGCACGAAGCAACAACTTGCCTAACGTGCCCCACGAAAGGGCACCCATAATATCTTCTTCAAAAGGTTCGACCTTGAAGTCGTAGTGGCCGTATTTTTGTGTCATAGTGATTGAGTTTGAGGTTCTGTAAAAGAGAATGGGGGCGGATGTCGCAAGTTTAGCGTTTAGATTTTTTCCCAGATTGGTAGGGTTGGATAGTCTGCCGTGACTTTGATTTCCTGTTTGGACACAGGATGAATGAAAGCAACCGTTCGTGCGTGCAGGCAAATGCTTCCGTCGGGATTTGAGCGTGGTGAACCATACTTCAAGTCGCCTTTTATAGGAGCCACGGCGGTAGAGAGTTGGCAGCGTATTTGATGGTGGCGTCCGGTGTGAAGATTGACTTCTAGCAGCGCATAGCGGTCGCCTGCTCTCACTACGCTGTAATCCAAAACGGCAAGTTTGCTACCTGCCACTTCCTTGTGGTGCGCATAGGCACGGTTGGCTTTCTCGTTGCGCGTGAGGTAATGGCGCAGTTCCACTTTCTCTCCCAAAGGTGAGAGTTTTTCGACCTTGGGAACAATGGCATGATACGTTTTGTGGACTTCGCCTTTGCGAAACATTTCGTTGAGACGGGCAAGCGCCTTGCTGGTGCGTGCAAAGACCACCACTCCACTCACAGGGCGGTCCAGGCGATGGACCACACCTAAGAAGACCTCGCCCGGCTTATTATATTTTTCCTTGATATAGGCTTTCACAATATCGGAAAGAGGCATGTCGCCTGTTTTGTCGCCCTGCACAATTTCTCCGCTGGCTTTGTTGACAATTATAATATGGTTGTCCTCGTAGAGTGGAATCATGATTTGCTCGTTTCGTAAAAAATAAAAAAACAGAATCCCTGCACTATAAAAGCGATTGCAAAAATAGGAATTAGGAGGCACATTTGACTATCACCGAGCTCTTCCTAATTCCTAATTATCAAAAAAATGTACAAATAGCGCTGTACGTTACATATTCATACCGCCATCGACCTGGATTACCTGTCCGCTTACGTAACTTGAGAGGTCGGAAGCGAGGAACGTAGCAACGTTGGCAATATCTTCAACCTGACCGCCACGACGGAGAGGAATCTTCTGGCACCATTCCTTGCGCACTTCTTCGGGGAGCGCAGCAGTCATAGCTGTTTCGATGAATCCGGGAGCGATAGCATTGGCACGAATACCGCGTGAACCCAATTCCTGAGCAATACTCTTTGCGAGTGCAATAAGTCCTGCCTTAGATGCAGCATAGTTGCTCTGACCTGCATTGCCGTGAACACCTACTACTGACGCCATATTGATGATGTTACCACTGCGCTGACGCATCATAATGGGCGTGCAAGCATGGATGAAGTTGAAAGCCGACTTCAAGTTGACAGCAATCACTGCGTCCCACTGCGCTTCAGTCATGCGCATCATGAGTCCGTCCTTAGTAATACCTGCATTGTTCACAAGAATGTCGATTTGTCCAAATTCTTCCTTTACAGCGTTTACAACTTCTTCTGTCTGCGCATAGTCGGCAGCGTTGCTTGCATAAGCCACGCACTTCACACCGAGAGCTGCAATTTCAGCTTCAGTCTGCTTACCGTTTTCGTCGATTACGAGGTCTGTAAAAGCAATGTTTGCACCTTCCTGCGCAAACTTAAGCGCAATGGCTTTACCAATACCACGAGCTGCACCTGTAACGAGTGCAGTCTTTCCAGTTAAAAGTCCCATAATAAAAAATTATATTATTGTTTTAGGTTTTTAGGTTATGAGGCGTTTCGTTAGAGTACAGAGAACAGAGTACAGAGAACAGAGTACAGAGAACAGAGTACAGAGAACAGCTCCTTTCTCATTAATTCTCTCATGCTCATCAGCTACGCAATCTCCTTTCTCCGCAAGGTTATTTTTCCTTTCTCCTTTTTCCTTTCTCATTTCTCATTTCTCCTTTCTCCTTTTTCCTTTCCCAAAGCTATCGCTTCACCAAAACGCGCTTTAGGAGGTCGGCAACGATGGCCTTGCTCTGCTCATCGCTGAGTCCGTCGCCCAATCGGTCGTAGATATAGGGAACTTCGAGACCCTTGATTGAATAATAGATAATGTCTGCCATGAGGTTGACATTCTCTATTTCAAAACTACCGGCTACGATACCTTCCTCGAGCACTCTGCGGATAACGCTTCGTTCCTCCACATCCAGCATTTTGCGCACGCGCTCCACCGTCCATATGTTACGGAAGAACTCTGCTCTCAACGAACCATTGCGCGCCACAGCCTCCTTCATCATTGTCAGGTGCGTATAGACCAGCGTCAAGACTTTCTCCTCTGGCGGCAACTTCGTATTTGCCAACTCATCCATACGTTCGGACAAACGCTCCAACTCTGAAGTAATAACAGCCTCGTAGATCTCCTCCTTATTTTTAAAATAAGTGTAAAGCGTACGACGCCCCTTTCCTGAAGCCACTGCGATGTCGTTCATCGTTGTAGCTTCAAGGCCTTTACGTGCAAAGAGTTCGCGGGCACAATCAACAAGGTGCAGACGCGTTTTCGAGATTGACATAAACAGAACGTTGATGAAGTTTGAAGCGCTTATCCCGCCCATGATGAACAATACTGCACATCAAGAAAGCAAGTGATTTTTGCGCACATTTGTTAATAATGTGCAAAGTTACAAGTTCCTCTGCAAATAAATAGACATTTTCGGGAAGAATTTTACTGCACAGTCTGTAAAAATGTGCATTTTCTTAACAACAATTCGGAAAAAGGCAGCACAAGGAGGAGAGGGGCGGACACATATACCCTTGCGAACAGACACTTATACCCTTGCGTTCTGAATTATTCTACAAAAAGAAAACAGGCAACCTTCTGCTGTGAGAAAGTTGCCTGTCTTTTTTTTCTTTTAATCAGGTGTGCTTACGCATTATGCCTGTGGCAATACGCTTACAACGCTACGATCGCGCTGACCACGCTTGAATGTTACCACACCGTCAGTGAGTGCATAGAGTGTGTGGTCGCTACCCATGCCAACGTTCTTGCCAGGATAGTGTACTGTACCGCGCTGACGCACGATGATGTTACCTGCGATGCAAGTCTGACCACCCCAGATCTTAACACCTAATCTTTGTGAAGCTGATTCACGGCCGTTCTTAGAACTACCAACACCTTTTTTATGTGCCATTTTCTTCTAAAATTTTAAGGGGTTAAGCAATTACGTTTTTGATTGTCAATTCTGTGTACTGGTGACGATAACCATTGAGCTTGCGATAGCCCTTGCGACGCTTCTTGTGGAAAACGAGCACCTTGTCGCCCTTTACGAGGGGAGAAACTACTTCGCATACTACCTTAGCGCCTTCTACTACGGGAGCGCCGATTGTTACTTGGCCTTCGTTGTCAACCAACAACACCTTTTCAAATTCAACAGCCTGACCGCTTTCTGCGTTCTGAATGTGGTTAACGAAGAGCTTCTTGCCTTCTTCCACCTTAAACTGCTGACCGTTAATCTCTACGATTGCGTACATTTTATAAATATATGTTTAAACGGATTTTTCCAGGAGGCGCAGTTCGTTTGAACCATCTTGTTTAGCCCCGTTGGACTCTAAATCGGGTGCAAAATTACAACTTTATTTTTTGCCGACCAACTGTTTGCGCACTTTTTTTATTCGTTCCTCAGCAGAAAGCGCTGAATCTGGCGACTTTACCTCTGTATCAGTGATAGCGATGGGCGTAAATGCCGACTCGTTACCATAAGCATCGACGGCTGTTACCGCATATTGGGAATAGAGGAGCGAGGGCATGGGCGGGGTATAACTGCACGATGTGGTATGCAATTTATGATAAAGCAAGCGAGGCGAGGTGCCGACTGAATCGATGCGATACACATTATAATATATAGGGGTTGCATCCGCTACTTCGCTCCACGCAAAATGCAGCGTGTAGCCTTCGCGCACTACGCCGACCTTTGGTTCTGTCGGAGCAACACTATCGCGCCATGTCAACGGAGGCGTCGTCGAGGGTTGCGAATAGAAGTCAGCCTTCAGCCAATCATAAAGTCCCTTTTCGTTGTCCAACAAGAACTTTGCGCGAAAAAAGGCTTGTCCGCCCATTCCCAACTGGCGAGCTACGTTCATCTGACGCTGCACGACCTCGAGCTGCCAATCGCGCAACTTGGCATTGAGAAAATAGATTCCCAACCCTGGAACAACGGGACGCCCGTAAGAATTTTCCTGCCAATCGGCGGCAAAGGGGTAATAATGCTTTCCGTCAAAATACATCATCGGGAACAAGGCATCCATCCACCCCATATCGAGCCAGCGCTGTGCATCTTGAGAAACAGCGGTACGAGCATTCCATCCATAACTGCTTTGGCGAGGCAGGTCGTCGTGTTTACCAATCGGCGCACACGTCAGGCGAACCCACGGACGCACACTCTTTATGGCATCATGAATAGTCTGAACACAGCGCGTCACATTATTACGACGCCACTCTGCCTTGTTTTTCAAACCGCGTCCGTACTTACGATAAGTTTGATTGTCATTAAAGCGAATTTCGCGCTCGGGATAACGAATGTAGTCGAGGTGAATACCATCAACATCGTATTTCTCCACAATTTCCTTGCAAAGTTTAGCCAGATAGTCGGCAGTTTCGGGTACTCCGGGGTCCATCATCCACAAGTCGCCACATCGCTGACATAGTTCGGGGTGCATACGCGGTAGCGCCTTCTTACCCAACTTTTTTGCGGTAGGAACCTTGCAAACGGGAAACGCAACTACCCAGGCATGACACTCGAGTCCGCGCTTGTGACATTCATCGACAACAAACGCCAGGGGATCGTAACTTGGCGCAACGCCCGGCGTACCCGTAAAAGCCTCATCCCAGGGCTCGTAAGCCGAAGGATAAGCCACAGTTGATCGCATACGAGCTTGCACAAACACCGTATTCAGTCCGACATCCACAAACTTATCGAGCATGTCGCAAAGTTCTCGCTTCTGTCGCTCTACACCCTGAGGCGTTGTCGCCGGTTTGCTGGGCCAGTCAAGATTCAGATAAGTCGTCAGCCATACAGCTCTGTACTCCTTCTGAACAGGTTGTGCAGAAGAAGTTGCCACGACAAACAACGCAACTATAATATTTAAAATCAATCTTTGCATAAAATCACTTCTATTTTCAAAACCACATGCCGACTCATCTTAATGTTTTGGCTTTAAGGCGGTCTTTCCGGGCTTTTTCTTTCAGTCCTAATTTTTCAAAACAATTTGCACGTTCCAGATAAAGATCGGCACGAAAGGGCGCCAACTTCAGCGCATCGTCCAAATCCACTCTTGCAGCCTCATACTGCGACATTTCCATCTCGAACGTAGCCCGCAACAACAGGGCATCTACACTCTCGGGGTGCGCCTGTATATAGAGATTCAGTTTATTCAACGCTTCGTTCGTGCGACCCTCATCGTGCAACAACAGCGCCAACATGATGGGGGCATTTTGATGCTGCGGATTCAACCTCAACACTTGTTCAAAATCGCGCTGCGCTGCGCTAAACAAGCGCATGCCCATATTGGCAGAAGCTCTGACAAAGTACAACCTTTCGAGCACGGCTTTCTCATGCGAAAGTTTGAGCAACACATCGCAATCGTCCTTCGCCTCCTTAAAATATCGAAGTTGCAAATTGACCGCAGCACGCGCAATTCGCACATCGACATTATCGGGCTGCAACCGCAAAATATAAGAATACATATCGGCTGCTTTACGAAAATCGCCCTCGACCTCAGCAATCCTTGCCAACTGCAGGCGAACGATATGATTGCCAGGAGCATCTTCACGCAACCGGAGCGCTTCTTCAAAATAGGATTTCGCCAAGTGCAAGGAGTCATCGTGCAGCGCATTAAAACCGCGGGTAAGATGTTCTACATACTTCAAAGAATCCAATTTCGACTGACTTTCAAGTAAGGCTTTGTCGTAATCGCGCAGATTCTTTGCCCTCACATTGCCTCCCTTGTTCAACTCGATAATCGTCTGCGCCGAAGCACTGCACACGCCCATCAAGCAAACAACGATTCCTGCAATTATTTTATGAATATTCACGTTCGTCATATTTTAAATCAAGGATTTTCCTCATCTGCATACAGCGGTGCCAGAAGGTCAAAATAAATTTCAAAACCACTTTGCCAATCATTCTCCACCACGGCATAACCGCGCTCCATTTTATAATCCACATCATGTCCGTTACAATAAATCGGCAAAGTCTTACAACTCCAATCTCCCTCCGGCAGTTGAAGGAACACCTTGAAGCGAATACCGCCCTTGGGCTTTACACGTGAGAAACGCAATTTCACTCGTCTTTCATAAGGCATTGCCGTCATCACATCAACTTGAAAAACCAAATCTCCGCTGTGAACAAAAGCCGAGGAGTTGGCATAATAGTTTATATAAAAAGCCTGTTGCGCCGTTCCAAACATCGTACTTACAGCATTGTACAACGCTTGTGCTGCCACATACTTTTCGGCAGCATCCTCGCTCGTAGCTACACACTGCGTCAAGGGGAAAAACACAAGTTGCTCTATCGCCCTTGCATATTTCGCATCCTGCGCCACGCTCAACAGCTGCGCTGCAAGATAAAATTGGTCCGCCGCCTTATATCCATTGATTTTTGCCTCAGCATGCAGCGCCATTTTCTGCTTTGCCCATCGCTGTTCCAAACTTGCCAAATCATCTTTCACGACTGCAGCAGAAACAATATCCTTAAAAGTCGGACAAATACCCATTGCCACATTTTTAATATTTGCAGCATCCTGTCCCCAGAACACTACACTATCTGCCGGAACAAATGCCATCTGCGCTTTTGCAACAAACATTGCAAAAATCGACACTATCAACAATATAAAACGTTTCATGATGTAAAGAAAACCCAATATTTTTTACGTTTTACAACAACAAAACGCAAAAATAACAAATATTTTCAGCACCTCCGCCATTTAAAGATATATTAACGAATCTTTTCTTCGGAAAAACTTCAACCTAAACAGGAGCCCACCCACTCTATCTCCTCAACAAAACCAAGCGAGAGTGTATCGACTTTCACGACACACTCCCGCTCAAACCATTATCTATTCTCCATCCAAATTCGCTGGAGGCATACGATATTAAAATTCGATTTCGTCCAACTTTATTTCCTTGGTCTCAAATTCTTCTACTGCGTCTTCGTCTTCCACCTGTGCATTCTGCGCTCTGTAGGCTGCGCGAGGCGAAACAGGTTGCTGCTCGATTGTAAAATCTGCAGCTTCATTGAAGGCTCCGAGGAACTTTTCGAGATCTTCGCGATAAAGGAAAATCTTATGCTTTTCAAAAACCGGGCGTAACTCTTCAGTGCCGTCCTTCACTCGCTTACTTTCTGTAATTGACAAATACAACTCTTCATGACGATCGCGCTTTACGTCAATATAATAAATGCGCTTACCCGCCTTCACAGACTTACTAAAAAGAATCTCATTCTCGTTCTTAGCCATAGTTTTTATATTTTGTAAGTAGTTATTTAAATTTGCACAGCGAAATTGCAACGTTTTTTCTAAACTGCCAAATACACTTGCAATATTTTAACAAAAAAATGTGTGCATACCACATTAAGCAAGCTTTTCGTCGTCAAAAATTGAGAAAAAAGAAGACGAATAAAGAAGTTTTGCAATTAATTTGTAACTTTGCAGAGTTATATTTTTATTAAGCACAGAACAATCACATGATCAATCGTGAATTAATCAGAATAAAAGTCGTACAGTTGGTTTACGCTTCAAACCTGCAAGGCGGTATTTCGTATCAAAATGCAGAAAACGATTTAGCTTTCAGTTTGTCTAAAACCTACGACCTTTACAGATACATCCTCACACTGCTTGTTGAAGTAAAGCGCATGGCAGAGCGCAAAGAGGAAGCCCGCATCCTGAGATGCCAGCGTTTGGGAATTGCAGCTCATGAAAATTCCAACGACAAGTTCCTCGCTGAAAACAAATTGCTCCAGCAACTTTCTGAAAACGAAGCGCTGCTCAACTTTATCGAAAAAGAAAAGAACACGTGGCACGACGAAGACGTCCTCGTCAAGCGAATCTACAATGCTTTTATCGAACACGAAATTTTCAGCAACTACATCGACCGCGGCGACTACTCCTATGCTGCTGACAACGAACTCATTCGCCGACTTTACAAGGCAGTGCTCTTCAACAGCGACATTCTGGATGAATCTATCGAAGAACAATGCATCTACTGGAACGACGATAAAATCAGCATCGACAATTTCATTGTTAAAACGCTCTTCCAGTTCACTGAAGACACGAACCCCGACCACGAATTGTATCCTCAATTCACAGACGAAGCCGACCGCCTGTATGCAACGCGCCTCATCAGCGAAGCGATCAAGCAACGCGACACGCTGCAGAATTACATCAAGGAGCAGTCGCAGACATGGAACTTCGAACGCATCGCAACCATGGACATCGCCATTATGCAGACAGCATTGGCTGAAATCCTTACGTTCGAAGATATCCCCCTCGGAGTTAGCATCAACGAATATGTAGAATTGGCAAAATATTACAGCACTCCTAAAAGCGCCAACTTTATCAACGGTATGCTCGACGGTATCGCCAAGCGTTTGCGCAAAGACAGCATTTTGCTCAAATCTACCAATCGCAACAAAAAATAAATCGTAGTTTAATGCAAAACTACAAACAATCGAAACACATTAATTAACTAATCATTCTACAACAATGTTATCATTCACATTTATGCAGGCTGCACAAGGCGGAGGATGGTCTATGATTGTCATGATCGTAGCTATGTTCGCTATCATGTACTTTTTCATGATTCGTCCTCAGCAGAAAAAGCAGAAGGAAATTCAGAATTTCAGAAACTCACTCACAGTAGGTCAGGAAGTTGTTACAATCGGTGGTATCTTCGGCATCGTTCGCGAACTCGACTGGCAAAACAACCGCATCGTGCTCGAAGTTGCAAACGGCGTACGCATCAAGGTACATAAGGATGGCATCAACCCTATGTCGGAACAAGTCGGCGCTTCTAAATAATTCGACAACTGATTCACTATGATGAGTATTTTCATCTACATACTCAATAAAGTCAGAAATGTCCTTACTTTTTTAAGAGGAAAGACATTCCTGACTTTCTTGTTTTTCTTAGGTCTCTCAACCGCCTTTTGGTTCTTCGAAGTGTCGAAGGAAACAAAGTCCACAGAACTCACCTTCCCACTTCGCCTAATGAACATTCCCGAAAATGTTGTTGTCACGACAGAACTTCCCTCCCATGTCAGAGTGCGTGTCAAGGCTGAAAACAGCACACTTTTCTACTACCGCTTTCTGCGCACAATGAACCCTGCGATGGTGGACTTCGCGAACTATGCCAATGCCTCTTCGCACGTTAATGTGCCACAGGAAGACGTGCTGAGCAGCATCCGCCGCAACCTTAAGCCCGACACTGAGATTCTCTCCCTCATGCCCGACACTCTGGAGTATTACTACAGCTTTGGCGCAAAAAAGGAAATTCCCATTCAATTTCAAGGAAAAATCCAGACGGCTGAAGGCTACTACATCTGCTCACAGACAATCACGCCTGCCAGCACCACAGTGTTTGCCACCGAACAAATGCTGGATTCCATGATGTACGCATTCACCGAGCCCACTTATCTTGAGAATATCAATAAGAACGGAAACTTGCTGCTCAATCTGCAAAAGTTGAAGGGCGTAAAAATCATCCCCGACACTGCACGCATCGCATACGTTGTTGACCGCTTGGTGGAAAAAACACTTTCGCTCCCGATTGAAACAGTAAACTTCCCCGACAACCAACGACTGCGCACCTTCCCCATGCAGACCAACGTCACGTTCCAGGTGGGCACAAGAAACTATCGCGACATTACAGCCGAGGATTTCAAACTCGTCGTTGACTACAATCAACTCAACATGGCGCCCAATGCAAAGACCTGCCACCTTATGCTGCAACAGCAACCCGACAATGTTTTTGCCGTACGCCTCCAGCAATCCGAAGTTGAATACCTCATAGAAGAAATCACCAAACCATGATTTATGCAATAACAGGAGGCATCGGAGCGGGTAAAAGTTTCTATTGCAAGCAGCTGGAAGCCCAAGGATATCCCATTTTCTACTGCGACGACGAAGCAAAAAAAATCATCCGCACCCATCCGGATGTCAAGCAGCAACTCATATCGCTCGTAGGCGATGAAGTCTATGACGCCGAAGGCACATTGCAAAAAAAAGTCCTTGCTGCCTACATCTGCCAGGGCGACGCCTTTGCCCAGCGCGTCAATGCCATTGTTCACCCACGTGTGGCTGAAGCCTTTAAAGATTGGACAAAAGAGCAACTCAAGCACTCCCCCGACGTCTATATGGAGTGTGCACTGCTCTTCGAAACAGGTTTTGAACGTTTCGTCGATGAAGTGATTCTCGTAACAGCCTCGACCGAAACGCGCATCAAAAGAATCATGCAACGCGACAACGTGTCGCGCGAACAAGCCCTGCATTGGATTGCTCTCCAAATGCCCGAAGAAGAAAAAGCCTTGCGCGCCCACCACATTATATATAATGAGTAGGTGCACAAGGCACTTTTTTTATTCTTTGCCTATCACAGAACAAAAACAATCCGCTATTCTGTGAAATATCCCAGTTCTATCAACTTTGCACGAAACTGGAACAAGTGATTTATCTGAGGAGTGTAAGTAGGATTTGCACCATTCAAATCTATCATTTCCTGATAGGCATCGACCGTCATACGGAGATTCTTCGAACGCACTCCCTTGTTTAGTTCAAGCGTTTCGGGCAACTGCTCCCAGCGCTCTCTGTACCACGACAATATCCATTTAAGTTGCTCAGGCGTATAAACTTTCTTTTCTTTCATAACGAATACAACGAATAATTTGTAAATTCCAATTGTTGTTTCTAATCATGCGTGCATTAAAAACATAGCAAAATTACTCCACAAAAGGCAAACTTGCAAATTCCGAACACTTTTATTTTGCACATACCTTTAATTCAAGTAATTTTGCAATCGAATTCAATAAATACATTCTCAATATGATTAAACTCGACATTTCTAAGGCTACTCCCTTCCTTGCTGAAGGCGCTGTAGCTGCTATGGAACCCCAGGTGAAGGCTGCACGTCAGGCGCTCGAAGATGGCACTTGCGCAGGCAACGACTTCCTGGGTTGGCTCCACCTCCCATCTTCAATCACTGCTGAAGAATTAGCTGACATCAATGCAACAGCTCAGACGTTGCGCGAAAACTGCGACACCATCGTCGTTGCAGGTATTGGCGGCAGCTACCTCGGTGCGCGCGCCATTATCGAAGCACTCGGCAACAGCTTCGAATGGTTGGTGAACGATGGCAAGAATCCCGTAATCCTCTTTGCCGGTAACAACATTGGCGAAGACTATCTTTACGAACTTACAACTTACCTCAAGGACCGCAAGTTTGGCGTAATCAACATTTCTAAGTCGGGCACAACGACTGAAACTGCGCTCGCCTTCCGCCTCCTCAAGCGCCAGTGCGAAGAACAGCGCGGTAAGGACATGGCACGCAAGGTTATCGTTGCGATTACCGACGCTAAGCGCGGTGCAGCTCGCGTAACAGCCGATAAGGAAGGCTACAAGAGCTTCATCATCCCCGACAATGTCGGAGGTCGTTTCTCTGTGCTCACTCCCGTAGGTCTTCTTCCCATCGCTTGCGCCGGCTTCGACATCGAAGCGTTGGTAAAGGGCGCTGCTGATATGGAAAAGCTCACAGCTACCGACGTGCCCATGCAGGAAAATCCCGCTGCCATGTATGCTGCTGTGCGCAACGCCCTCTATCAGGACGGTAAGAAGATTGAAATCATGGTGAACTACCAGCCTAAGCTCCACTATGTCAACGAATGGTGGAAGCAGCTCTACGGCGAGAGCGAAGGCAAGCAGCATAAGGGCATCTTCCCCGCAGCTGTGGATTTCTCAACCGACCTTCACTCTATGGGACAGTGGATTCAGGACGGCGAACGTACGGTGTTCGAAACAGTAATCTCTGTTGAAGAACAGCGCCACACACTCCTCTTCCCCCACGACGACGAAAACCTCGACGGACTCAACTTCCTCGAAGGCAAGCGCGTGGACGAAGTCAACAAAATGGCAGAGCTCGGCACGCTCCTTGCTCACGTTGACGGCGGTGTGCCCAACTTGCGCATTGCGATGTCAAAGCTCGATGAGTACAACATCGGCCAGCTCATTTATTTCTTCGAAGTAGGTTGTGGCATCAGCGGTTTGCTCCTCAATGTGAACCCCTTCGACCAGCCCGGTGTTGAGGACTACAAGCGCAACATGTTTGCCCTCCTCGGCAAGCCCGGCTACGAAGCTCAGACCGAAGCCATCAAGGCACGTATCTAAGCCCCTGACGATTTAAAATCATACTAACACATCACACTTACGATGCTCCCATGCATGTTGACGACCGACTGTGTGGGAGCATTGTTGCAAACTATACAGATGAAGCTACACCATCTTCCGAGCGCAGTCTTTTTCGACATGGACGGAGTGCTCTTCGACAGCATGCCTGCCCACGCCAGGTCGTGGGAACTTACAGCCAAGCGTTTTGGTTTCGATTTCCCTTACGAGGAAGTCTTCATGAATGAGGGCAGAACCGGATTTTCTACGATAAACATGCTCATGCAGCGCACCTTTGGTCGCGATGCTACGCAGCAAGAGATTGATGATATCTACGCTGCCAAGTGTGTGGAGTTCAACAAATATCCCGAGGCTGAGCGCATGCCCGGTGCACTGGAGTTACTACTTAAGATTGCAGCGCAGGGCATCCCTGCGTTTGTCGTGACGGGCAGTGGGCAGGACTCCCTGCTCTCGCGCATTCAGAACAACTTTCCCGGTGTCTTCGAGGTTGCACGCATCATTTCGAGCAAGGACGTGAAGCATGGCAAACCCCACCCCGAGCCCTACCTCATGGCGCTCGAACGCGCCGGCATCAGTGCTGAGCAGGCGATTGTCGTTGAAAATGCACCCTTAGGCGTTCGTTCGGCCAAAGCGGCAGGTATTTTCACGATTGCTGTCAACACGGGACCACTCAAGCCCGAAGCGCTCACTGCCGAGGGTGCAGATATCGTTTACGACTCCGTAGTGCAGCTTTGCGAAAAGTGGGATACGCTGTTCTCTGTCTAACTTCGAGTTCGCAATCAGCAATTATTTTATGACAATAAAAAAAGTTCTGCATCCCGATCGTGAATTGGGGTACAGAACTTTTTTTTAAAAGGTTATAAGGTTTTAAGGTTGTGAGGTTATAAGGGCTATGCAGCGTGGAAGCCAGCGTTTGAGTCTGACTTTCTCGTCTACTTGTACCTAATAACTTGTCTACTAATTCGCAGCCATATAGGGGATAGCAGGTGCTACCTGAGCCTTCAAGGTAGCTAAGCCTTCAGCATCGTTGGTAATAATGGTTTCTGAACCGTCGGCAGCATATACTGTCAATGTTTCGTCGGCATTCACCTTAACGAGGGGAGTTGTCACGCCGTTGGCTTCGTAGCTCCAAAGCTTGTTTTCGCTATCAAAGTGGAGGTAAGCCACTTCCTTCGTTGTTTCGTTGCTGATAGTATAACCCGTTGCAGTCGTTGTGAGCAAGTAAAAGTCACCATTGCTGCCTACAATAGGTGTTGTCTTTCCTACATTTGCCAATACTTGCTCGCCTGTCCAGAATTCTATAGAGTTGAGCACGATGGAGTCAACAAAGAGGCATACTCCATAAATTGGAGAAAGCACAAAGCCAATGATGGCATTCAAATACTTATTGTCCGTTACTGTGCGTACCCACTTTGCATATTTGTTAAACAAAGAGAATGTTCCGATACATGAAGTACACAATGTGCTTGCCGCCAACACGAGCATCGCACCGCTAAAAATAATTTTCTTCATAATGTTAAAGATGAAAGGTTTTAGTATTTCTGTCGGCAAATATACAACAATGTTTAATTCCGCAATACAAATACGCATTTTTTTTACCTTTGTCCGAATGTTAAATTATGTTGCTCCATTGTGATTATACCATCCTCTATCCTATGCGGAGTCACCAGCAGAAAGCAATCTTTATTGACAATATTTATAATTTGATTAACAAAATCTGTTTGTTTGTTTCAAATACTTACACTAATTTTGCAGTGTAATCAAAAGGGAAAGTCCTCCCACTGAAGGACGCTCCCCTTTCAAACATTAACAGAAAAATAACAAAGTATCACAATTTTAAAAAATCAGAACAATTATGGAAAAGTATGTATGCACAGTTTGTCAATGGGTTTACGACCCCGAAGTAGGTGACCCCGATGGTGGTATCGCTCCCGGTACAGCCTTTGCTGACATCCCCGAAGATTGGGTTTGCCCTCTCTGCGGAGTAACCAAAGAAGATTTTGAATTGGTAACGGACTAACCATCCACCCACCATTCCTTAATGCAATATAAAAAAGAGGGTGTGTCAAAATGCTAAATTTTGGCACACCCTTTTAAGTTGTGTTAGAGAGAAGGAGTTGAAATTGAGTATAAAGCCCTCAAAACCTTAAAGCGAGGCTACCTAATAACCTCAAATCCTAACTCAACTTACACCTGCGAAACTTGAGTTACCTTGATTTCTTTAAAATGCGCTGTATCACATCCTCCATCACAAGGTAGCCCGCCTTGTTAGGATGCACAGCGTCCTGCTGATACTCCTTCTTCAATGCCAGGTTTTCGTCCGCCATGACGGAATAAAAATCAGCGTAAGGCAACTTATGTTGCTTCGCATAGGCACGCAATTTATCGTTAAGTTCCTTAATCGAAGCGACAGCTCGCTCACTGTTCACCTCCCACGACCAACTATACCTGTCAGCAGGAAGCACGGAGCAGAGCACCACGTCGATATCGTTGCAACGCGCCAGTTCTGCCATCGACACGATATGCTCAAACACATGGTCGAGCGAAACATACCCCTGATTCATCGCTATGTCGTTAGTCCCTGCAAGAATCACCACTTTCTCCGGATGCAGATTGATAACGTCTGCACGGAAGCGCGCCAACATCTGCGCCGTAACTTGTCCGCTGATGCCGCGACAAATGTAGCCCTCGTTTTCGCTGAAAAACTCCGGATGAAAGCGTTTCCAGTTCCACGTAATCGAATTGCCCATGAACACCACCTTCGCCTTCTTTACCTCTGCATTGGCTTTTTCATAAACGCCGTATTGTGCCCAATCCTGCGGAGCACGCAAGCGCGGCAACTCAAGCTCTGCCACCACGGGATAGTGGTCGGAAAGCAAGCGTGCCAGCACCTTTTTTCCACCCCCTGCGACATCGTCCATTTCGCGCCAATAATTGTGCGTAAGGATTCCATACTTATGCACTGCGAAGCGCGCTGATACAAAGATGTGGTCAATACGCTTGTCCGAATGTGCATTGGGGTTGAAACCATTGAACGTACCCGTCGCAGCCATATTCTGCTTTGCCGCATGAAACGCATCGCGGAAAGCACCGGGCGCTGCGAGCAACGCATAACTGTCGGAATATTGGTCCACATTGAAGTCGCCTGTCAGCACAACTGGGGCATCGACACATATTTCTTTCACCTTTGCCAACACGAGTTTGGCACTCTCCTTGCGCGCCTCAACGCCAATGTGGTCCATGTGAAGATTAAACATCCAGAAGCGCCACTTCGAAGAGCGGTCCTCAAACTCTGCCCAGGTGCAAATGCGACAAAGCGCTGCGTCCCAACCGCGCGAACCTACGACGTCAGGCGTTTCGGAGAGCCAAAACGTTCCACTGCGAAGGCAGTTCAAACGACTCTTCTTATAGAAGATAGGAGCATATTCGCCAGCCTGCGCACCATCGTTACGCCCCACGCCTACATAAGCATAGTCCTTCAGATGGTCGACAAGAAATTCGAGTTGCCCATGCAGCACCTCCTGTGCGCCGAATGCATCCCATGCCTCATAGTTTACCATGCTACACAAGGCAGGCGCTCGCGCAGCCCATTCATTGCCTTGCTTGGCATCGCTACTATTCGCACAGCGAATGTTGTAACTTGCCACCTTTAGCGGCTGCGCCACTGCAGCAAGACCGATAGTTAACAAAAGTCCGAGAAGAATGATTCGCCTCATATATTTAATATTTGAAGTTTCGCAAGAACTCAATTCGTTAGGTTATAAGGTCTTAAGGTTGTTAGGTCTTAAGGTCTTAGGGTCTTAAGGTTGAAAAGGTTTTCCAATCGGGTTACACCCCCAACAACTATATAAGCAATCTGGATAGTCCTCAAATCCTTAAAACGTAGCTACCTAACAACTTATAATCTGGCTCAACTGAAACTTGCGAAAGTTAGGTTAAAATGATTCTAATTACTCATGCAAATATACAACAAAGAAACCATGCTTTATTAAAATATCAAAAAAAATAATAAACTCAACTTTCACAAGTCCAAACAGATTCGGGTTATAAAGTCGATAAGTTAAGGTTATAAAGTTATAAGGTTATGAGGTTTTAAGGTTATGAGGTAATAAGACTACGCAGCATGCATACAAGCGTTCAAGTCTGACCATCTCGTCTACTCGTACCTAAAAACTCATTTACTAATAAAGTACAAAGAACAACTACTATCCGGATTTTGCGAGTAAGGCTCGCAAAAGTCTGTGTAAGTGAAGTGTGAGTACAAACAAAGCAGTTGTTTGTAGCAGGAAAATGTTTTTTGAGGTTATGAGGTTATAAGGTCGCTTCGCTTGTGAGGTTTTAAGGAAAACAATCGGGATGGTCTCTCCTTTATTCGCTTACGCTCATCAGCTTCGCAGTCTCCTTTTTCATCGCTCGTTTACTAAAAACTTGACAAGATCATTGTCAAGTTTTTTTTTAACATCCCTTAACACTGCTCAAAAAGTAAAAAAGCTTAAAACTTTAACTTCTGTTAAGAAAAACTTAGGATGTTTAACTAAAATTTTCGGAAAATCGAGGAATTTTTTCCTTCTTAAAAAGAAAAACGTTTTTCTTAAAAGGAAAAATTTCCTACTTAAAAGGAAGAAAATCCTTCTTCAAAGGAAGTTTTCAGGAGAAAGGTCACAAAAAAAGGAGGGCAGC
>JAZQXH010000068.1:0-6600 GCA_045632745.1 Alloprevotella sp. | reverse complement strand
TTTTTCCTTCTTCAAAAGAAAAAAGTTTTTCTTCAAAGGAAAAATTTCCTACTTCAAAGGAAGAAAATCCTTCTTCAAAGGAAGTTTTCAGGAGAAAGGGCACAAAAAAAGGAGGGCAGCGATGCCCTCCTCAATCTTTATGCAAATATACATCAAAAATCGGCGATCTCCAAATCTGCATTTCGCGACATTTTTACAAAAGTTAACACTTTCGCACCCTATTTTGCTATCTTATACATTGCAGAAAGGGCTATTTTTGCAACCTCATTTTTTGAGGCAAAAATCGAAATGCACGAAAAAAAATCAAACCAAATTTTAATTGCTTTATATTACGAAAGCTACAGAGACTACAATATACATAGATCCTGAGAAAATCCATATGCCGCGGAGCTTCCGAAATCAGCTATGCCATTGTGCTTTACACTCAGCAAAACTATTATTCGCCAGCCTTAGCTGCAATAGCCTGATTAGCCGTAATGGCAACCATCTTATAAATATCGTCGATAGAGCAACCACGTGAAAGGTCGTTAACGGGACGTGCAATACCCTGAAGGATAGGACCAACCGCTGTAGCATGACCGAGGCGCTCAACGAGCTTATAGCCAATGTTGCCCACTTCGAGACGAGGAGCGATGAGCACGTTAGCCTTGCCAGCCACAGGACTGCCGGGCGCCTTGCTCTGACCTACGGCAGGAACGAGGGCTGCGTCAGCCTGGAGTTCACCATCAATCATGATTTCGGGTGCCATTTCGCGAGCAATGTTCAATGCCTCAACTACCTTATCCACATCTTCGTGCTTTGCTGAACCCTTTGAAGAGAAGCTCAACATTGCCACACGAGGTTCGATACCGGCAACTGCCTTTGCTGTGCGCGCTGTGCAGACAGCAATCTGTGCCAACTGATTGGCATCGGGAACGGGAGTTACGGCTACGTCGCCCATTACCAACACGCCATTGTCGCCACATTCGGGAGCAATCGTGAGGAGCAACATTGCACCCGATACGCAAGTGATACCGGGAGTAGTCTTGATGATCTGAAGTGCGGGGCGGAGAACGTCGCCTGTAGTGTTTTGCGCACCAGCCAACTGACCATCAGCATCGCCTGCCTTGATAATCAAGCAACCGAGGTAGAGAGGATTCTTTACCAACTCGCGTGCTTGCTCGATAGTCATACCCTTCTTTTCGCGAAGCTTTGCGAGCAACTGTGCATATTCCTCCTGCTTGGGATGATTGAGGGGGTCAATGATTGTTGCCAAATGGATGTTGCCCAATCCCCACTCCTTGGCACGCGCTTCAATCTCAGCGGGATTACCGATAAGGATAAGGTCTGCCACGCCATCCGTAAGCAACTGATTTGCAGCTTTCAAAGTACGTTCTTCAGTACCTTCGGGCAACACGATGCGCTGCTTATTTTCCTTGGCGCGCGCCACCAACTGTTCAATAAGTTTCATATCCTGATTTTTTAATTAAGATTCGTATTTTGGTCTTCGTCAATCGCTCACTAATCACGATTGGAAGGTCTGTTTGCTTGTGTAATGCAAAGTTACTGCAAAGGTTTGAGAGTGAAAAACGAAAAATTATTTAATTTTAAAAAAAGTTTTACTACCTTTGCCTTCAAAGAATCAATTATACTAAAAAATCACACATCTATGTTCCTTAACGTTAACATTGCAGAACAGATTAACGGAGTCGTTACCAACCTGCTCTCATCAAGTGTAGAATTAGGCCAGCGCATATTGGCAGCAGTTGTCATTTTTATCGTTGGTAAGTTTATCGTCACATGGCTCAACAAGCTCTTTGCTAAGCTCCTTGAACGCCGCAAGGTAGAAGCCGGCGTACAGTCGTTCCTCAAGAGCATGGTAAACATCCTGTTGCTCCTCATGTTGGGTATCGCTGTAGTTAGTAAATTAGGCATTGAAATCACAGGGTTCGCAGCCCTCATCGCTTCAGCGGGTGTCACCATCGGTATGGCTCTGTCGGGCAACTTGCAGAACTTTGCAGGCGGAGTCATCGTTCTTCTTTTCCGCCCCTACAAGGTGGGCGACTACATCGAATCGAGCACTGGCGCATCGGGCACTGTAATGGAAATTCAGATTTTCCACACTGTTTTAAAAACACCCGACAACAAAGTGGTTTTTGCGCCTAATGGCAACATGAGCAATTCGGTCGTAACCAATTATAGCCAAGAAAACACTCGCCGCGTGGACCTCAGCTTCAGCATGGAATATGGCGAAGACTACAAGCGAGTAGAGAAAGTGCTTAAGGACCTCATTGCTGCCGACTGCCGCATACTCACCACGCCCGAACCCTTCGTGCGACTTGGCGAAATGGCTGACAGCAGTGTGAACATCACAGTGCGCCTTTGGGTAAATGCAGCCGACTATTGGAACGTACACTTCGATATGAAGGAAGCTGTTTATACAACCTTCACGAAAGAAGGTATCAGCATTCCCTATCCACAGATGGTGGTGCATCAGGCATAGTAATTTACGATGCAACCTTATAAATCAGTTCTACCATTTATAATCCGACAAAATAGAATATGGCTACGTTAAAAGAAAAAATCGGTTATGGTTTTGGCGACATGTCGTCGTCAATGTTCTGGAAAATTTTTAGTGCCTACCTGCCTTTCTTCTATGCTTCGGTATTTCAGTTGAGTCTAGAGGTGACAGGGGTGCTGATGTTGGTGACGCGCATTTGGGATGCCGTTTCCGACCCCATGATGGGCATCATTGCCGACCGCACCTCCACGCGCTGGGGTAAGTATCGCCCTTATCTGCTGTGGATAGCCATCCCCTTTGCCGTAGCAGGCGTGTTGCTGTTCACTAAGCCCGAATGGAGCGAAACAGCCAACACCGTGTGGGCATTTGCCACATATATATTGATGATGACCGTTTACACTGCCATCAACGTGCCCTACGGTTCGATGCTCGGCGTCATGACTGAGGATTCCGACGAAAAGACAGTGTTCTCGTCCTTCCGCATGTTCTTCGCCTATGCCGGTTCGTTCATCGTACTGGCTTGCTGGGAACCGCTCTGCAACTTCTTTGCAGGCATGAATGGTGCGTTGCAGGCCGACGAAACCCTTACGCGCGACGCCCAGAGTTGGCAGTACGCCATGCTCGTCGTAGGCATTGTGTGCGCACTACTGTTTGTGCTGACCTTTGCAATGACACGCGAGCGCGTCAAGACGATGGAGAAAACAACAGGTGTGCTCACCGACCTCCGTTCTCTGCTTCACAATGGTCCATGGTGGATATTGCTCGGTGGCGTGTTGTTCTTCAACTTCTTCAATGCGATTCGCTACGCTGCCATCCCCTTCTATTTCACAACGCTCATTGCGAAGGACGCAGCGCTAAGCTTCTTCTCCATCGACTTCCTGTTCTACGCCGGCATTTTCCTTGCGATAGGCGAAGTGGCAAACATGCTTGGCGTAGCCGTCGCCACACCCATCACGATGAAACTCGGCAAGAAGAGCACCTTCCTTTGGTCGCTCGCTGCGCTCATCGCGCTTTGTGTTGCCTTCTACTTCGTGCCCACGAGCGGCACTGCGGCTTACTGGACGCTCCTTATGCTCCAAATCCTGGTATGTATCCTTACGGGCGTCGTTTCGCCCTTGGTATGGAGTATGTATGCTGACATTTCCGACTATGCCGAGCTGAAGTTCAACACAGCCTCAACGGGGCTCATCTTCTCTTCGTCGTCCATGGCGCAAAAGTTTGGCGGAGCCTTCGGTGGCGCAGCGGTGATGTGGATTTTGGCAGGTTTCGGCTTCAACACGCAGGAGGGTGCCGTGCAGACAACCGATGCTGTTGAGGGCATCCGTCTGCTCATGAGCTGGATACCCGCCGGCGTGGCTGTGCTCTCGGCTTTCTTTATCTTCATCTATCCGCTCACCACGAAGCGCATGAAGGAAATCAACGAAAAACTCAGGGCCGTTCGCCAATAGTGCGCCCCCGTAATTGCTAACTACACATCTTAAATACTAATAATTATGCAAACAATTCCCTGGCAAGAACGCCCCGCCGGTTGCTCCGACGTAATGTGGCGTTACAGCGAAAATCCCGTTATCGGACGCTACAGCATCCCTTCTTCAAACAGCATCTTCAACAGTGCAGTTGTGCCCTTCGGCGATGGCTTTGCGGGTGTGTTCCGCTGCGACAACAAGCGCGTGCAGATGAACATCTTCGCTGGTTTCTCAAAGGATGGTATCAACTGGGAAATCAACCACGATCCCATTGAGTTCAAGGCGGGCAACACGGAGATGATTGAGAGCGACTATAAGTACGACCCTCGCGTCACCTGGATTGAAGACCGCTATTGGATTACCTGGTGCAACGGCTACCACGGTCCCACTATCGGCATCGCCTACACGTTTGATTTCAAGGAGTTCTTCCAGTGCGAAAACGCCTTTCTGCCCTTCAACCGCAACGGTGTGCTCTTCCCCGAAAAAATCAACGGTAAGTACGCTATGCTTTCGCGTCCCAGCGACAATGGCCACACTCCTTTCGGCGACATCTATCTCAGCTACAGCCCCGACATGAAGTACTGGGGCGAACATCGCTGCGTGATGAAAGTAATGCCCTTCGAGCAGAGCGCTTGGCAGTGCACAAAGATTGGAGCCGGCAGTGTACCTATCTTGACAGAGGAAGGATGGTTGATGTTCTACCACGGCGTAATCACTACGTGCAACGGTTTCCGCTATTCGATGGGCGCCGTATTGCTCGACAAGGACGACCCCACAAAGGTGCTCTATCGCTCTAAGGATTACTTGCTCGCTCCCGCAGCGCCCTACGAACTGGCAGGCGACGTGCCCAACGTGGTATTCCCCTGTGCTGCGCTCCACGAAGGCGACAAGGTGGCTGTTTACTACGGCGCCGCCGATACCGTTGTCTGCATGGCATTCGGCCGCATCAGCGAAATCATTGAATTCCTCAAGCGCCAGTAAAGATTGACCTATACGCCAATAAAGATTCATCTCGGCGCTCATTATTTCTACAAACAAAAAGGTTGCGAACGGTACACACAACGTGTCACCATTCGCAACCTTATTTTTTTTATCTACAATCCCTGATTACGGCGTCAATCCTACAGATTTGTAAGAATCTAATTACGGCATCAATCCTACAAGTTTGTAAGAGTCTAAATACGGCGTCAATCTGGCAGGTTTGTAAGAATCATTTCTCATTGACTTATACCGAACCTACGATGAAGTTTTCGGGATGGCGTCCCTGATAGCCTTCGTAGTAAGCATAGATTTCGCGGAGGTCGGCTTTGCGGTCCTTCGAGGGCATGATGTACTTCGTCATGCGCACCTCCTTCTTCTTATAGTCAATGCCCATTAAAACGATAGATAGTTGAGCTTGTGAAGCAATGACGTAAAAGCCCAGGTGCTAAGTTAAAGGTATTAAGAACTTTTATCGTCGTATTTTTTTGTATAATTTTCTTTTTTACACAAATTTTAATACTTTTGTGAATTATTACACGGAAAAATTGAACGATTTTGAGGAAAAAAGGAAATAACTTATTGGAAATCAATGCCAATAGCTAGTCAATCCGAGTGGCATCAAAATCTACAAACTTTTGAGATTAGTACTTTAAAGAGGGGTTTAATGATAGTTGTAAGATACAGGAATAGAAGTGCTTATACAAAAAAATAATATTCAAATACAATAATGAAATACGACGTTTTTATAAGTTATTCACGCCAGGATTATGTAGATGAGCACGAAATTGTAAAGGCAAATAGTCCTGTGAAAGCAATATTGGATTTTCTTGATGCGCATCAAATCAGTTATTGGTTTGACAAGGAGGGCATCTATAGCGGTTCTGAATTTGTGGAGGTGATAGCAAATGCTATTGCTGACTCAAAGATGATGCTCTTCATTTCTTCAGAGCATTCTAATGAATCCATCTATACAGCAGGGGAAATATTTGAAGCAATAGAAAATAATAAATTGATAATCCCCATAAAGATAGATGCAAGTAAATATAGCAAGAAATTTAAAATTTTACTTAATCCACTTGACTATATAGATTTTTCTAAGATAGATGCCTTTGCTAAGTTACTTAAGACTATCAAAAAAGAAAAAGTTAGAATTGCCCCAATAGACTCTGATAAAATTTTTGTCCCTAAAGTACTTAAAACGCAGTCGCAGACTCAGTTTGAAAAACATGAAATAAATGTATCACAGAAACAAAAGGAATTACTCAATGCCTCACTAGAAAGCAGTAATAAGAAAATCGGACAAATAGACGTTAGCTCAAAACTATCATTCGATGTGGTTCTCAAGAATTATGGTGTTGCGAAACTTCTAGTTGCTAAGGTCGCGAAGGAGACCTGTGGTCTCAGTCTTAAGGAGGCAAAGTATGTTGTTGATAGTTGTCCTATTAAACTGAAACACAGCGTGGGGATGGAAGAAGCTGTAACAATCAAAATGGCTCTTGAAAAAGTTGGTGCTAAAGTAATACTTGAAAGTAATAATAAGAAAATCGGACAAATAGACGTTAGCTCAAAACTATCATTCGATGTGGTTCTCAAGAATTATGGTGTTGCGAAACTTCTAGTTGCTAAGGTCGCGAAGGAGACCTGTGGTCTCAG
>JAZQXH010000067.1:0-76015 GCA_045632745.1 Alloprevotella sp. | reverse complement strand
CTGCCCCTCGACTTGCATGTGTTAAGCCTGTAGCTAGCGTTCATCCTGAGCCAGGATCAAACTCTTCATTGTAATATATAAATTATAATTTTAATCTGATTTCTGACTACAAAATATCCTGTATCTATTAAGCAAAGAATTAACGGTACAATCTTTATTACCCAAACTTAGTGCAATAAAACACTAAAGTTGTTCTCTTGTACTTCTCTACTAAAAAAGTTTATGAAAATCTATCAATGTGCGATTGCTAACCGGCGTTATTTCCCGTTAGCGAGTGCAAAGTTACACCTTTTAGACAAACTGACAAGGAAACCTCAAGAAAAATAATTAAAAAAGTTGCAGAAATTGATAAATATCAAATCCTGCAACATAAATTTGAAAATTCCGACAGAACAAATGGCTATTTTACATACTTTTTCTTGCCATTTACTATATAAAATCCTGTATTAGGATTTTTAACACGGCGTCCTGAGATATCGTAAATATGATTATTCTTTACCTCAGCATTATTTTCTACCCCTTCAATTGAAGTTGGATATTCATTTACATTAATACGGAAGAGATTACTATAACCAGCTGCATAACCAATACCCGTCGACCAAGCATCAAATGTACCAGTCGAAGTTATTACAAGCGAACCAGAATCTCCATTCGCACGCTTACTTATTATATAATGAGTACCTTCAACCGCCGAACTACCATCTTCGATACCCCAATCACAATATATAGGATTGTATTCGGACATAACGCCAAGGTTATTATTATAACCTAGATTTGAGCCAGCTCGCCAGATCATATACATTTGCGCATCCTCATTATAAAAGCTATAGCGACCGCTTTCCTCTTTCTTACATAAAAATTCTGCTGTTTCACCCAATCGTGAAAGCGATGCTTTACTAATCGCCAGACTCTTCTTGCTTTTTACATAAAGGATAAATTCTCTCCCGCTCTGCTGAACACTTGTAAAGGTTAAATACTTTCCATCCCAAGGATCGGCAGGTTTTTCACTCGAAAGAAGTGCATAAATATTATCCACTTCAGCAACCGCGAGTTCGGGCGTCAAATTATCCACAGCAGCTTTCACTTCTGTTTTCAAATCGCTTGAAATTTCAGCATTTTCTGCCAAAGCATTAAAATATTGTTTCACATATTCCAAACGCGAAATATCATTCTTTACCGAATATGCCCCATTCGTAATATATTCCAGTTCGTATGCTACATAAATATTATCAAAGCCATCAAAATTATGCTGACCTTCACCATTTGGGAAACTTGTTGAAACAGGATTATCTCTACGACCAAAACCCGTCAATGTTTCTTCATAAATAAAGCCAATACGATTATCAGCCTGAAGATCCATCGAACTATAAGCCGAAGAAGTATTGCTCACCTGATAATAGCCATTCCAATCAGCTGCTAAATTTGCCACTGAAGAAATGTCAGCAAAATCAGCCAATTCTTTGTAGAATATGCTTACGTTAGTTCTACCAGAACCTGTAGGGAGTGACTGAAGCGCAAGATACATTTCCTTGTTATCGGAATTGCGAACTACTGGGACTACAAGTATTTCACCATTAGTAGAATTACCACCAGGTGTCAACCCCGATCCTTCAAAAGTACTCTTCACATCTGTACTCCATTCTCCTGTTCCCTCTAAAGTATTTGTATACGTATAAATATTATATATGCGTCCTCCACCAACACGACTTGAAAGAATCACTCTTCCATCCGGCAATTCTTCACACTTTGGTTCATCACCACCAGGTGCGGGCAAAGCCCAAGGACCACCTAAAGCTTTCCACGTCCTACCAAAATCATCCGAATAGATTACACGATTCCCATTGGGGCGTGCACACATAGCTGCATATAGGCGATAATACTTATCTTTCTTTACAATACGACTTTGAAAAATCTTACCCCCAGCCACAAAAGCTGACTGTATTGGATTTCCAGAATCAAAAAGGCTATAGATTTGTTCTGTAGCATTAACCGGCGTTTCCCATGTTTCGCCATTATCCATACTATGAATCGTAGCAACAAGATTCGGATTTTGTCGCGTTGTATTTCCATTACCATACACTGTACAACCAGCAACAGCAATAATCAACACCTCTGAGCTTGTGCGATCGGCAACGATTGCCGGGTCACCGAAAGCCGTTTCAAAATAGTTTTCTGTTGCAGACGTTATACCATTGCCTACCGCAACGTCTATCATATCACTCCACGTTGCACCATGGTCATCGCTCGTACGACAAACTATATCCACCTGACCATAACCAGGGTCCGTACCACACACCAATCTCGCAGCTGCTGTTATCAATCTCCCATTGCTTGCTGTCGTAATACCAGGAATTCGATAAGGAGGTTTCACACCGTCGCCTTTACTCGTATTATACAAATCCTGCTTTACGGGTTTTGTTCCAGTTGTAACACTCGCTACTCTAATCTCACCATTTTCTATAACAATTTCGGCTGAACCTACAACATTATCCACACAGTTGACTTTCAAATCTGCAACTAAAATTTCTTTGTCTGTAATTAAAAAGCCACCATCGAAAGCATACTCTACAACTCCATCGTTTGTATAAGTCACATACAATCCTTCGTTACCTACTATCTTTACGTCATATACAAACTTATTTTCCATGTCAACAGGTTCAAATCGCCACTGATTATCTTCAACGGTTGCTCCTCCGCTGGTCCAAGTTGTAACAAAATCAACTCCCGAAACTTTAAAGTTAGCACCACCATTCGTACAGTTCAGTGCCTCAGTGAAATAGTAATATCTATATTCACCAACGTCTGTCGTTGTACCAATTGTCAATTCATCAAAAGTCCCTACGATCGAACCACCGTTGCTTGCACCTGCCACAAGCGAGTTTCCATCGCCATTCTTTACACCCAGTTTTCCGCCATCCTTTACTGTCACATACCAAATACCATTATTCGTATTCACCATAGTATTTGACTGAAGCGTGAAACGATAATTGTTTCCATTCAGCAACGCGTTATTATACAAGTGTTCCGTACGACTCGTAGCTCTGCTCACCAAATGGTAATAACCAGTTGCAACATCAGTTGCAACCGGAATTTCCACTTCAAGACCATTAAGAAAATCCTCCAAATTATTTACAATCGGAGCACACTCTTCGCCGACAATTGCATGACTTTCAAAGCGCTTCAACAACGTGTTGAGTTGCTTCATTTTTTCTGGATTATCCTTATACTCCTCTTTCAGAATCTGAATTTTTTCATACTGATGAATACCTTCAATCAAACGTTCAAAGCGAACACTTGAACGATTTCCAGGATAATAACAATACGTATCCCCTGAACCAAACTTACGATATCTACTGTCTGTCAAAGGATGTTCGTCCCAATTTATCCATGCCCAATGCAAATAACCACTCAAATCGTTAGCCGCTGCATAAATTGGCAAAAACGTAGCCTCTGCCGGGAATGAATTCGTATAAATATTAGGTTCTGCATCAGCACAACTTGTATAGAAAGTTGTAACACGATTTTTAGCTTTGCGATCTGCTCGTTGCTCTGCTGTAAATTTCTTATCCTGACCTAAAGCCACACAGAAATCCTGCAACTTATCGCTCAAAGATGAATGATAATTTCCAGCTAATGCCATATTGAATCCAAGTGCACTTGCTATGTTATAAGCATTCAGCATATCAGCCTCAGCGCGTTCGTCCATCGCAATATTTGTTTTCTCAAACCATCCCTTTTCCTGCAAGTGAGCCTTGAAGGCTGTAAGGAAACTATTCCACAAATTGCGATATTCAGCAGTACCTGTTGTCGTCTGTATATTCTTATATGTGCCCGTAGCTTCATCCCAATAACGGAAGTTCATATCCCAGGGGACCATGCTGAAACAGTTAATCTGCTTGTCAATACCATATTCTGCGCAAAGCGCTACATACTTATCAAAGATAGAATAATCATAAGCCCAGCTTCCATCTTTTTTCTTCACCGTCTGCACCATTGGGTCAAAGAGGTCATGCGTTTGCTCACCCCATGGTTCATAAAACATGATGGCAGAGACTGTGCGCTGTCCAGCACGTCCGAGCGCAGCAAGATAAGGACGCAACGCTTCTATATGTTCATCGCTCCAACGTTCTACTTCATAATATCTGCTTACGGAATAGGGCTGCTGCCAAAAATCCAAATGGAATTTCTGGTCTTTCACTTCTGGCAACGAATGAGCATTCACATTCACATTCAACTTGAGCGACTTCACTACATTGCCTGCTTCATCTACAACTTCAAGTTCTGTCGTATAGGCGCCAGCCTCCACATTACGGGGAATTTCAAGCGTACACCAAACAGGTCGGGTTTCCATTGCAGGCACAGCATGCGGTTTATCCTGATCAATAACGTCTGCCACCAACCACGTTTGCAAACCAGAAGGGTGATTACCACAAGCTTTGAAGTCATCCGTTATTACATAGTTTACAAAACGTGCATCGCCTGCATTAATACCTGTAGCAACACCATTTTTTCTCCACTCTGTCATGCGTACGCTGAGCATTCCTTCATCTGTTTTACTGAACAGCACTGCCTGAATGTTTGCTCTCTCGCCCTTCCACGCGTGGATAGTCGCCTCAGTTTTCAATTCATGCTGAGGAACTTCATGAAGTGAGTAAAAATCATCACGCGTTCCCCAAGAAGCCTGAAGACCGTCATTCAACGCATTCCACTCTGCAGCATCCGGAGCAGTTCCGATGCGCGGTTCCTTATAATCATTCACAGGATATTTTTCAACCTTGGTAGCCTTACCTGCAATTTTAAGCATCACATCAATAATCGCACCACCATCCGTTAAGAATTTATCACCACTACCAGCAGGGTCTATACTATTCCACTCTACCTTGTAGCGCATACGATAAATAGAACCTACTTCCAAATCAGCAGGCACATAGAACGAACCCGGAGCAAGTACATTACCACTTGACTGATAAGCGCCATCACTATTCCAACCCGTATCGCCATTACCATTTTTACTATAAAGCGACCAGCACATCAATTCATTATTATCACCCTTCGTATAAGGTCCATCCCCCTGTATATTTACGTCAAACTGCTTGTTATTATTCCAGTCAACATAAACATAGCCATGCATCCAGGCTCCATTAATGATAATATTAGGTGTAACCAAATCGCCAGCCAATACTTCAAATATTGTCGAAGTTTTGTCAAAATAAGCCGGACAATGAATTGCCGATGCAATATTCGTCAGCACCTGCTCTTCACTCTGCGTTCCTACAATACTAATTGTTTTAGGATAATGTGTTGAGTGACTCACGTTTACATCTGCACCATGTGCCACATAATAATCTGTTTGCGCCATGACTTGCACGCCACACAGCACAAACAACATTACTAACAACGTTGCAATTTTTTTCATACGAACTACTTTTATAAAATTAAGAACTATACTATTTTCTGAGTAAAACCTATTCTTTTGCAGAACAAGTCTTCACAAACTTTACTTTTGACGGACAAAGTTCTGCAAGTCCACACCCATCACATTTAGGATTTCGCGCCGTGCAGGTGTAGCGTCCGTGGAGCAAGAGCCAGTAATGTGAGGCGGCTACCGTTGCGTCGGGAATGTATTTTCTCAAAGCCTTCTCTACAGCATAAGGTGTTGTAGCATCTTTCGGAACAAGATTTAACCTATGGCTCACGCGATACACATGCGTATCCACTGCCAAGGCTGCCTTACCGAAAGCCACCGCCATCACGACATTTGCCGTTTTGCGTCCTACGCCAGGCAGCGCTGTAAGTTCTTCGAGCGTGGTGGGCACTTCGCCGGCATGCTTTTCTACCAGCATTTTTGCCATCGCCACCAGGTGCTTCGCCTTGTTATTGGGATAGCTCACACTTTTTATGTAAGCAAAGACCTCGTCTGCTGTAGCATCTGCCAAAGCTGCAGCTGTTGGATATGCCGCAAAAAGTGGCGGAGTCACGATATTCACACGTTTGTCTGTGCATTGTGCACTTAGCATCACAGCTATGAGTAACTCAAAGGGAGTAGTGTAATCCAGTTCCGTTTCCGTATCGTCCATAACACTTCCCAAATACTTGAGCACTTCTTCAATGCGTTGTTTTCGAGTCATCCGCGTGAACTTAATTAAACTGCTGCAATCGAGCGATGTATTTTCCTAAAATATCAAACTCGATATTAACCTTCGTTCCCACCTTGATAGCATGGAAGTTCGTATGCTCGAATGTAAAGGGAATGATACAAACCTGGAAGGTGTCTTCAGTAGGATTACATACGGTAAGGCTCACGCCATTCACCGTCACGCTACCCTTATCCACTGTAAAATACCCCTTGCGCGCCATTTCCACATCGTTGGGATATTTAAACGTATAAATATAAGAGCCCTGCGCATCTTCGAGCGCAATACATTCTGCTGTTTCGTCCACATGTCCTTGCACGATGTGTCCGTCCAATCGTCCGTTCATCATCATGGAACGCTCCACATTCACGAGGTCGCCCACATTGAGCAAACCCAAATTAGAACGCTGCAACGTTTCGAGCATAGCCGTAACGACGTAAGTATTATCTTGAATACTCACTACCGTCAGACACACACCATTGTGCGCCACACTTTGATCAATCTTTAATTCCGAAGTAAAGGGACATTCAAAAGTGAAGTGAATATTTTCTTGTTCCTTTTCTATACGCACCACGCGCGCCATAGCTTCTACTATTCCAGAGAACATAAACTATTAAATTTACGATTAAATGTTAATACTACTTGTTTACGAACACACGAGTAATGAGTTACCTCCATGTATCCCATACAAAAGTACAAAAAAACTTTAACCTGCCTTAAGATTTAAATAATTAAGCGATAAAAAAGTCTGTTTTGTCTAACATATCTAAAAAACCAAACCAGAATAGAAGTTCGCAATAATGTTTTACGTAATTTTGCATCACGTATTTACAAACTATGTAACGGTGAAATAATGCCTCAAGTTATTTTTATAGCGTTACTATACTCAGGAAATATATAGCTTTTATCCGCATGAAAAAAATTATTGCTTTTTCATTGGCACTTCTTGCTGCGTCGCCCTCCCTTGCCCAAGGCGAAGGCTGGAGTTTACAAGACTGCTTGGATTATGCACTGAAGCATAATCTTCAACTCCAAAAGAGCAAAGCCAACGAACAACTTTCGGACATCGGCATTAAGGAGTCCAATGCAGAATGGTTGCCCAGCTTGAGCGCCAGTCTTTCTCAGAACATGCAACATCGCCCCTTCCAGCAGGACGCAACGAGTTTTGTCAACGGGGGCATCACATCCACAGCCTCTGACAAAACTACATGGAGCGGTTCCTACGGTGTCAGCGCTTCGTGGACTGTATGGAACGGCGGACAGCGCTCCTTAAATATCAAGGACAGCAAACTCGCTATGGAACAAGCCATCCACGCTACGGCTCAAAAAGCCAACTCTATCCAGGAGCAGGTGGCACAACTCTACGTTCAGATTCTCTACATGCGCGAAGCCCTCGCCGTAAACAAAGAACTTCTCCACCACGACTCCATCGTTTACGAACGCGGCGAGCGTATGTTCAACAACGGACAAATCTCGCGCTCTGACCTCGCCCAACTGCGTGCGCAGCTCAGCCAGGGACGCTACGACGTTGTGAACGCCGAAACACAAATCCGCAACATAGAGCTTTCACTCAAGCAAGTACTCGAATTAGGCCCCGACGAAGCGCTCACAATAGCACCCATGTATGTTGACGACGCAAAAGTCTTTACCGCCATCCCCGCCAAGTCCGAAGCCTACCAAGCGGCACTGAGCCAACTCCCACAGATGAAGTCAAGCCTCATCAGTCTGGAGCGCGCCGACCTGGCAGTGAAGAAAGCCAAGGCCGGTTATCTGCCCACCATCAATCTTCAGGGCAACCTGGGCGATAGCTACATGTCGGGCTCTACACGCACGTGGGGACAACAAATGAAGTACAATTTCAATATGAGTTTAGGACTCAGCGTACAAATCCCCATCTACGACAAACGCCGCACGAAGAGCAGCATCGAACGCGCTAAAATCAACCAACTCACGGCGCAATACGACCATCTTGATGTGGAGAAAAACATTTACAACACAGTCGAAACCTGTTGGCTCAACGCCACCAACAGTCAGTACAAGTTCATTGCAGCCACCGACAACGTAGAAAGTCTGCAACTGAGCTACGACAACACAAACCGTCAGTTCGAACAGGGTCAGAAGGACATCACCGACCTGCTCAGCAGCCGCGGCCGACTGCTCCAAGCGAAGCAAACGCTCTTGCAGGACAAGTACACAGCGCTGCTCAACAAAGCCTTGCTCGCATTCTATGCTGGAGAGAAAATCGAAATCTAACACTCATTTATACATATAGAAGACATTATGAAACTCAATAAGACCTCAAAAATAGCGCTCGCCGTCATCGTTCTTGGCGTAGTCGCCTTCTTCTTCTTCAACAAATCCGAAGCCCCCATTCAGTTCTCCTACGAATACACCAGCGTTGAGAAAGCCACCATCAGCAGCAGCATCACTGCCACCGGCACCATCGAACCCGTCACAACAGTCGAAGTGGGTACGCAGGTTTCGGGCATCATCAATGAGATTTTTGTGGACTACAACGACATTGTGCGCAAGGGGCAAGTCATCGCTGTGCTCGACAAGGTCAACCTTGGAAGCGAACTCTCCAGTGCTCAAAACAATTTGCAGAGCGCAGAGTCCGACCTCAAGTACCAGCAATGGTTCTTCGACAAGCAAAAGGCACTCCATGCCCAAGGCGACATCAGCGACAACGCTTTCCAGCAGTCAGCCCTCGCACTGAGCCAGGCACAAGCTGCCTACCACATGCGACGCGAGGCAGTTCGCAAAGCCGAAACAAACCTTGGCTACGCCACTATCACCTCGCCCATCGATGGTGTCATCCTCTCCAAGGCTGTCGAAGAGGGCCAAACCGTTGCTGCAAGCTTCAACACGCCAACGCTCTTCACCATCGTGAAGGACTTGACCGACATGCGCGTCATCGCTAAGGTCGATGAAGCCGACATAGGCGGTGTGAAGCAAGGTCAGCGCGTAGAATTCAACGTTGACGCCTACCCAGCCGAAACTTTCTCGGGCACCATCACGCAGGTGCGCCAGGAAGCTACTATCGAAAACAACGTCGTAACTTACGAAGTGGTTATCGCAGCGCCCAATGCCGAACTCAAACTCAAGCCCGGACTTACTGCCAACGTCACCATCTTCACCATGGAAATTGCCGACGTGCTGTCCGTTCCCACCAAGGCGCTCCGCTTCGTGCCCAACGCTGAAGTACTGGGCGAAGACTGCGTTATCGAGGACTGCGAAGGCAACAACAAGTTATGGAAGCACGAAGGCAATGCTATCAAGGCCTATGCCGTAGAAACAGGCGTCACCAATGGTGTTCGCACCGAAATTCTTTCGGGTGCCAACGAAGGCGACTCCTTCATCCTCAGTATGGAAATCCAGTCGCCCGACTTCGGTCCTCAGACTGCACAGCGTAGTCCCTTCATGCCTGGACCTCGCAAGCAAAACAAGAACAAAAAGTAAAGGCAAGTCCTGTTCTTCAGGAAAACAGTAGCCTCCTCACTTATTTTTATCAAGCCTCCAATCTCCTAAGTTATGGATAAAAAAGTTGTGATCGAACTTCAAAATGTGAAGCGCAACTTCCTCGTTGGCGAAGAAGTGGTGCACGCACTGCGCGGAGTTTCTTTCAAAATCCACGAAGGCGAATTCGTCACCATCATGGGCACGTCGGGTTCGGGCAAATCCACTTTGCTCAACCAATTGGGCTGTCTCGATACGCCCACAAGCGGCGACTACCTGCTCGACGGCATCTCCGTGCGCAAGATGAAACGCAGTGCGCGCGCCGTGCTTCGCAACCGCAAAATCGGATTCGTTTTTCAGAACTACAACCTCCTTGCTAAAACTACAGCCGTTGAGAACGTTGAGTTGCCCTTGATGTATAACTCCGGCGTGTCGAGCAAAGAGCGCACAGAGCGCGCCATCAAAGCCCTTCAAGCCGTAGGTCTTGGCGAACGCCTTTACCACAAGTCAAATCAGATGTCGGGCGGACAGATGCAACGCGTGGCCATCGCACGTGCGTTGGTCAACGACCCTGCCGTAATCCTTGCCGACGAAGCTACCGGTAACCTCGACACGCGCACATCGTTCGAAATCCTCGTGCTCTTCCAGCGTCTGCACGCCGAAGGGCGCACCATTATTTTCGTGACGCACAACCCCGAAATTGCGCAATACTCTTCGCGCAACATCGTGCTGCGCGATGGTCAGATTAAGGAAGACACGCTCAACGACAACATCCTCTCGGCACAGGAAGCCCTCGATGCGCTCCCCGTCCCCGAAGATGAGTAAAATTATGCAAGGTTGTAAGGTTATGAGGTTATAAGGTTTTAAGGGACCATGCGGAATGAATAATCTAATTCTGAAAATATGGAAATTTTGACAACCTAATAACCTCAAAACCTCAGAACCTTAAAACCTAATAACCTCAAAACCTAACTATGCACTTCACAAACCTACTAAAAATAGCCCTTCGCGCCATCGCAGCCAATAAGTTGCGCGCATTTCTCACAATGCTCGGCATCATCATTGGCGTTGCATCGGTCATCACGATGATAGCCATTGGCGAAGGTTCCAAAGCCAGCATTCAGAGCAACATCTCGCAGATGGGCTCCAACATGATTTACGTCAATCCCGGTGCCGACCGAGGACCTGGCGGAGCACGCCAGGAAGCCAGCGCCATGCAAACGCTTAAAATCAAGGACTACGAGCTCCTTGCCAACGAAGCCAAGATGGTCAAAGCCATCAGTCCTACAGTGCAAAGCGGCGGACAGTTTATCTACGGCAACAACAACACTCCCTCAACGCTCTACGGCGTAAGCGTGGGCTACCTCGACGTTCGTCAGCTCCAGGTTGAAGAAGGCGAGATGTTCGACGACGAGGACGTGCGCCTCAGTGCCAAAGTCTGCGTCATCGGCCGAACCGTGGCCAACGAACTCTTCCCCGGTGGCGAGGACCCCGTGGGCAAAGTCGTTCGCTTCAAGTCCATCCCCTTCCGCATCGTGGGCGTACTGAAATCCAAGGGCTACAACACCTTCGGCATGGACCAGGACAACCTCGTCCTTGCGCCCTACTCCACCGTAATGAAGCGCATCCTTGCCGTCACCCACCTGAGCAACATCACCGCCTCTGCGCTTACCGAAGCCTATACGGACGAAGCCATCGAGGAAATCACCACCCTTCTGCGCCGCTCCCACAAGTTGCGCGCAGGCATTGACGAAGACAACTTCACCATCCGCTCGCAGAAGGAAATGATGGAGATGATGAACTCCACAGCCAACGTCATGACCACCCTCTTGCTCTGCGTGGCATGCATCTCGCTCATCGTCGGCGGCATCGGCATCATGAACATCATGTTCGTGAGCGTCACGGAGCGCACCAAGGAAATCGGTCTGCGCATGTCGGTTGGCGCACGCGGCATCGATATCCTCTCGCAATTCCTCATCGAAGCAGTGCTCATGAGCATCACGGGTGGCATCATCGGCGTGCTCTTCGGCATGCTCATCACCTACGGAATCACCACCTTTGCCCAATGGCCTGTGCAGATTCAGCCCTGGAGCGTGATGCTCAGTTTTGCCGTCTGCACATTCACGGGCATATTCTTCGGCTGGTATCCTGCCAAGAAGGCTGCCAACCTCGACCCCATAGAAGCTATACGCTATGAATAATCTGCAAATCGGAGGTAGCGGACTCTCGCCCCGCGGAGCGCGCTACCTCGAAACCTTGCTCCACATCGTGGTGTGGGGCTACATTTTTCTCACCCCACTGTTGTTCACCCGAGGCGGGTTGGACGAAACGGACTGGCGCCGCTACTTCTTCACCAGCGTGTGGAACGTAGCGTCATGCATCGTGTTCTACGTCAACTACTTCCTCCTCATTCCGCGCTACTTCCTGAAGCACAAGTACTGGCAGTACATCGTGCTCAACTTCGTAATGATCGTGGCGCTCATCGTGGGGCGCGAAATGCTAATGAACTGGTACTACTCCACCGAGCAACTCCCTCTTCGTCCTCGTCGTGGCAACGGGCGCTTTCATGAACACGGGGCGAGCCGATTCCTCCTGTTCCAATCCTACAAGTGGGTGCAGAGCGCCTTCCACTTCCTCGTAGCTGCTGCCATCTCCCTGGCGCTTCGCCTCAGTCTCAGTTGGCATCGCACCGAAGTAGCACGCAAGCAAGCCGAGGTCGACCACAAGGCTGCAGAGCTCATGAACTTGAAGAACCAAATTTCGCCCCACTTCCTGCTCAACACGCTCAACAACATTTATGCCCTCACCTCCTTCGACACAACGAAAGCGCAGCAAGCCCTGCTCGACCTGAGCAAACTCCTACGCTACCAACTCTACGAAAACCAAGCAGAGTGGATCACCCTGCAAAAGGAGACCGATTTCCTTAAGGGCTACATAGCGCTCATGAGTTTGCGCGTAGGCAACAACGTAGATATCCGCTTCGACATCAACGTCAGCAATCCCAACCATATTTTTGTAGCTCCTCTGCTCTTTATTTCGCTCGTTGAAAATGCCTTCAAACATGGCATTAGCGCTACGCATCCGAGTTTCATACACATTGCGCTCAGCGTCGATGCTGCCGACACCATCATTTTCGACTGTCGCAACTCCAACTTCCCTAAAACAGCCGACGACAAGAGTGGTGGAGGCATCGGACTGCAACAGGTGCGCCGCCGTCTCGACCTCGCCTATCCCGAACAATACATCTGGAACAACGGAGTTGACAACGACGTTTATTTCTCCCACATCGAAATCAAAGGCAAGCAGGCGTAATCCTCTTGCCCCTACCGCACACTCCCTTCTCACCATCTCCTCCACCCATCTCTCCCTCCATGCAAACACTCACCTGCATCATCATCGACGACGAACCGCTCGCCCGAGCACTGCTCGAAAACTATATCGAAAAGACGCCCTTCCTCCACCTCATCGGTTCCTACCCCAATGCCATCGAAGCCATGGCTGTGTTGCGCACGTCCCAACCCCACATAGCATTTCTCGATATTCAAATGCCCGAGCTCAACGGACTGGAACTCGCAAAACTCATGCCCCCCTCTACGAAGGTGATATTCACTACGGCTTTCGACCAATATGCCATCGATGGCTACAAGGTGAACGCCTTTGGCTACCTGCTCAAGCCCATCGCCTACCCCGATTTTTTGGAGGTTGCCAACAGCGTCCTCAAAGCGCTCACACCTGTTCACACAGGCGACACCATCGACTCCGCAGACGACCAATGCTTCTTCGTAAAGAGCGATTATCGCATTGTCAGAATCGAGTACAACGACATTCTCTACGTCGAAGGGCTCAAGGACTACGTCAAAATCTATTGCGCCTCCTCTCCTCGCCCCATTCTTTCGCTCCTGTCGATGAAGTCCATTGAAGAACGCCTGCCCGCAGAGCGCTTTCTTCGTGCCCACCGCTCGTACGTCGTCAATATGCAGCGCATCACTGCAATCGAAAAAAGCAACATCCTCATCGATGAAAAGTCCATCCCCATCTCCGACACCTACCGCGACCGCATACTCGAATACGTTAACCAACGCTTGATTAATCAGAAGAACTAAAAAATAAAGGAAAAAGGAGAAAGGAGAAAGGAGACTGCGAAGCTGATGAGCGTAAGCGAATAAATAGCCGTGCGGAAATTGTGCAACTAATGAGCGCAAGCGAATAAAGGAGACTGCGAAGCTGATGAGCGTGAGCGAATAAAGGAAAAAGGAGACTGCGAAGCAGATGAGCGCAAGCGAATAAATAGCCGTGAGGAAACTGCAATGTTGATGAGCACAAGCGAATAAACCATCCGGATGGTTAGTCTTATAACCTCAAAACCTCATATCCTTACAACCTTACCTTATAACCTTACCTCATAACCTTACAACCTCATAACCTTACAACCTTACCTTACAACCTCAAAACCTCACCCAATAATATAACACACCGAAAATCCCGCATTGATATTTTTCGTGCATTTCGATTTTTGGCGCAAAAAATGAAGGTGCAAAAATCGCCCTTTTTGTAAGTTTAGAAATAGCAAAAGATGGGATGAAATTGTTAACTTTTGTAAAAATGGCGCGAAATGCAGATTTGGAGATCGCTGAAAAATGATGTATATTTGCATAAAGTTAAGGAGGGCATCGCTGCCCTCCTTTTTTTGTGACCTTTCTCCTGAAATCTTCCTTTGAAGAAGGATTTTCTTCCTTTGAAGTAGGAAATTTTTCCTTTTAAGAAAAACGTTTTTCTTTTTAAGAAGGAAAATTTTCCTCGATTTTCCGAAAAAATCTGTTAAACTTTATAAGTTTTTCTTAACAGAAGTTAAAGTTTTAAACTTTTTTACTTTTTGAGCGATGTTAACAGATGTTAAAAAATGTATCTACGAAATTTTGCAAAATTTCGTAGATAGTAGACGAGTAAACGAGTAGACGAGATGGTCGGACTCGAACGCTGGCTTACACGCTGCATAGCCTTATAACCTTAAAACCTCACAACCTCACTTTAAAACCTCACAAGCGAAGCGACCTTAAAACCTCATAACCTCAAATTAGTATACGAGAAGGTTAGACTAGAACGCTTGTTTGCACGCTGCATAGTCCTTAAAAGCTCAAAATCTAATCGTTTAATTTCCCAATTGGGAATAACACGTGAAGAAAGTAACTAAATTTCCTCCCCGAAAGGGAGAGTACCGCAAAAGCGGGGAAGGGAAAGTGCCCAAAGAGCGGAGGGGCTGTGGTAATGGGTCAATTGCTATATCTTTTCCTAAATTTATTTCATCCAAAATATATTTCTGATAAGCAACAATGGAATCACGTTGATAAAAAAAATGCCATGAAACTTGATGATTTTCTTTATTTTATTTTGCAAAGAGGTTAATTTAGTTTAATTTTGAGAACTTGTTAGATTTTTCAAAATTCTAAGAAAGAGCATATTATATCTTGCGGAGTTTTAGATTCCACTATAAAAAATATGGATTTAAAAGTGAAGCAGATTATTCTTTAAAGTGCATGCAGTCAATAAAATAGAAACTTTAAACAATACGGAATAATGAATTTTAAGAATCGCTATCTTTTTTTATTCAGCGCTTTAGCCATGGTGTTGTTCGTGGCTTGTAAGGAAGATCCCGAGCCTTCTTTTTTTGAGCCGGAGTTGAGCGTCATGCCTGCCGAGAATATGCATCGTACGGGAGCAACCATTTGTGGAACGATTCATGCGCAAAACAATTCTGTGGTGGAGAAGTTTGGAATCGAATATTCTGAATACGAAAACTTTTCTGTTACTCACGAGGTGGTAGCGAATACGTCGCCCTCGGAGCAATCGTTTACCGTTCATCTCACGGACCTTGATGCCGGCACAGTTTATTATTATCGAGCATTTGCCTTTAGCGGATATTCCACGGCATACAGTAATCCCCTTGCATTCTCTACGCCCAAAATGTCGGCTCCTGTTTTTGGAGTAACAGTCGTAAACGATGTCAGCTATACGTCGGCATCGTTACAGTCTTCTATTATGGACAGTGGTGGTGAAGAATTTATCATGTCGGCTTATTTCTACAAACAAGTGGCGAGCGAAGACGATGTGGACTTGACTTTTTCAACAGAGGGGGTGCAACAGATTTCGTGCGATACGACCTATGTCGTGCAAGTGAAAAACCTTGAATCCGGAAAGATGTATGCCGCTCGCCCTTATGGTATTACGGCTGCAGGTTTAGGGTTTGGCGACATAGTTTATTTTACAACGCCTGAAACGCAGAACGTACTTGTATCCACAGTTGTTTTAGGCAATGAACTTGTCAACGAGGGTAGTAAGGAAGTGAGTGCTTCGGTTTTGTCCGAAGGCACGTATCCCATCGAAGAATATGGTTTTTGTTACAGCGCAACCAACACCATGCCCGATGTAGATGATATGGTTGTGAAGGTCAATCACGTTGATACCGAATTTAGCGGAAAACTCAAGAATCTGCAGAGCATGACAACCTACTATGTACGTGCTTATGCCAAGAATAATCAAGGTGAAATAGCATACAGCGAAGAAGCCGTCGAATTTACTACTTCAAAATATAGGTCTATCATAGTAGAAATGCTTGGATTTGAGCGTCCCGACGTGAATGATTCGCGCAAGATCGTGTTGTGTGGTCTTTATGATTCGTATGCCGAACTTCGTGAAGTGGGTTTTGTCCTCAACGATACGACTAAGGTCGTAGCCAAGACGAACGTATTGCCGGGCAATGCTACATACCATTATGTCTTTGAACTTGAGAGTGAAAAACCTTATGTTGTTTCAGCTTATATATTGACTGAAAATTCCGAGTACTATTATGCAACAAAGCGCGTCAATATTGATGTTGTGACAACGCAGCTCCCCCAATATTCGATGAACATACAGAATGTAGAGGTTGATCACAATGCTGCAGTCTTCACTGGAACATTGGAACAGGTGAACGCTTATTTCAATGACGAAGTTTCTGTAACCTATGGTGTTTGCGTAGGGCAGAAGGGTAGCACGCCCACGAAGGAAAACTGCTTGTTCCATTTGAGCGATGTTGCTGCTTTAAACGCTGCGAACAGAGCAAAGAATTGGACATTACCATTAACAGACGGTTTATCGCCAAGCACGGAGTATAGTTATGTAGCTTATTACACAGATTATTACGGAAATATAGTTTATACACAAGTGGCGAAATTTACAACAACTAAACCTCCTATGTATAGTATGAATGTTCAAGTCGTTGATGTTAAACAAACTTCTGCTGTGTTCACCGGAACTTTGGAACAGGTGAATGCTAATTTTAATGACGAAGTTTCTGTAACCTATGGTGTTTGCGTTGGGCAAAAGGGTAGCACGCCCACGAAAGAGGACTGCCTTTTCCATTTGAGCGATGTTGCCGTTTTGAACGCTGCGAACAGAGCAAAGAATTGGACATTACCATTAACAGACGGTTTGTCGCGGGGCACGGAATATAGCTATGTTGCTTATTACACAGATTATTACGGAAACATAGTTTATACGCAAGTGGCGAAATTTTCGACTATTAAGCCTGACGTACTCACTTATACGGTAAATGGTGTATCGTTTAATATGAAGAGTGTTGAGGGTGGTACGTTCAAGATGGGCGCTACACCGGAGCAAACAGGAGCCGAAGGTGATGAAAAACCAGTTCACAGCGTGACATTGAGCGATTACTACATTGGCGAAACCGAGGTGACGCAGGAACTTTGGATGGCTGTGATGGGAACTAATCCATCGAGTTTTACAGGTAATACTCAACGTCCGGTAGAGCAGGTTTCGTGGGACGACTGCCAAACCTTCATTTCGAAGTTAAATGCGTTAACGGGCGAAAACTTCCGCCTTCCTACAGAGGCGCAATGGGAATATGCTGCTCGAGGTGGCAACAAGTCCAGGGGGTATTTATATAGTGGCAGCAATTGGTTAGACGAAGTGGCGTGGTATAGTGGAAATTCTGGAGATAAAACGCATGCTGTCAAGACCAAATCTCCCAACGAATTAGGACTTTACGATATGTCGGGCAACGTATGGGAATGGTGTCAGGATTGGTATGGAAGTTATTATTCAGCAGCAGTAACGAATCCAACAGGACCAACATCAGGGTCAAACCGTGTGAATCGTGGTGGCAGTTGGCACTCCTATGCGTCGATCTGCCGTGCAGCTAGCCGTGACTATGACGCGCCTGGCTACCGTAACGACTTTTTAGGGCTGCGCCTTGTTTTATAGTTTGCAAAAGTTCCAAGCTAAAAAAAAGCGAACGAAGAACGCACAGACTGAACACTCGGCATGCCGACAAGGAGGGAAGAGGTGCGATAGCTCCGACCCGACAAGGGAGGCATGACGCAGTCAGTAGAAAAAAGCATGACGCGGTGAGCAGGAAAAGCAATAGCGTTGTGTCATAACGAGCAAACTACTGCGTTGCTTCTCAAATTCGGATTTGGTCATGTACTTCAGTACACTCTCTTCATCCTCAAATTCAGCGCCTTGCATTTTACTCACTCTAACACAACTTAAGAGGGTGTGCCAAAATTTAGCATTTTGACACACCCTCATTTCATTCATAAAGCGACCAATCTAAGAATAGTAAACAAGTTTTTAGGTACGAGCAAGGATAGTTGGGAACTGTGTATTTATTTTGCTCCGGCATATCACAGGGATCTACGCGTATCTTATTATGCCGTGACTATGAGACTTAGATACTTGTGATACTCGTGATACGTGGAGAATTTATTCCAGTCTGTACGTTTAGTTCCGGCGTATTACGGGTATTTACGCGTATCTTATTATGCCGTGCATATCGTTCTCCAATACTTTTCAAGTTTAGCATGTGCTCAACTTGTTAGGTTATAAGGTCTTAAGCTTATAAAATTTACCATTCGGTTTAATTACCATCCGGTCTTATTAACATTCTGGATAGTCCTCAAGACCTTAAAGCGTAGCGACCTAACAACCTCATAACCTGATTCAACTGAAGCTTGCGAAAGTTGAGTAAACTTACTTAAAAGAGGGTATGCCAAAATCTTCATTTTGGCATACCCTCTTTAGGTTGTATAAGGATGTATAAAGGCGCGAGCGTAAATTCGGACTTAATTGTCTGCCTCGAGTTTCTCATACTTATAGCCCATTGCATAGAGTTGCAATGCCGCTCCTATACGAAAGGCTACGACTACCGTACGCACATATACATGGAAAGCCATGGGACTTTGCGGCTCAATCTGCTCTGCCTTGATTGCCGAAAGGCACGACTGCGAAATGCTCTGTATGAGTTGCACCACCCCCTTAACATCCTCAGGCTGATTGCCCATCACATCGTAGAGGATATGCTCGTCCATATCATCGAATCCTCGCGTACCATAGAGCATACGATACTCCATTTCAGCAAATCGCTCAAAATCGGTATCCCATAAGTAAGCTAACCCCAGTCCGATATATGTAGCCCAGGCTATGGACACCATCGGATAGTCCACAATCTGCGGAAGGGCGTCCGCCAAATATTCTTGCAAATACGTTTCGAACTTATTGTCAAGGTCTTCAGAACCAAGCAATTGCTTCCCCATCATGCCTCGTGCGTGCAACTGTCGCAATAAATTCTGCTGCAAGCGCTGCTCAAACTCATTTAAATAATCGTCGCTTGAAAGATGATTCCTCATATCATTAATTGAATAGAAAAAAAATGTTCGCCTCGGCTACAAACTCGGATTCAACCTATCACTTGGTTTAAATCCTGAAAATCCGTACAGTCATTTACGCTATCACTGCCACAAAACAAGAAGAAGAACGAAAGACCTCCATCTCACGTTCTTCTCTTCCAAATGTAGCTTGAGCCGAAAGCGGGACTCGAACCCGCGACCTACGCATTACGAATGCGTTGCTCTACCAACTGAGCCATTTCGGCAACACCTATGCAAGGACGGACAGCAGTCGTTCCTCTGCAAATGCGGTGCAAAAGTAGAAAGTTATTTTGAATCGAACAATAAAAAATCAAACTTTTTTCATCTCACCATCCATTTATTGTCGCTCAGCGCTGTCGTCACACGATGTTCTACTACATACAACTATGCTATTTGCATCTACTCAAATACTCTGCCAACTTTCGCTCCGCTGCATTGTCGGCTGGCGTGTAGAAATGCTCATGCTGAAGCGTGTCGGGCATATATTGCTGCTTCACATAATGCCCCGGATAATCGTGAGGATATGCATAGCCAGCATGATAACCGAGTTCTGCCATTAGCTGCGTCGGTGCATTGCGCAAATGCAAGGGTACCGGGAGATTTCCCGTATGACGCACCAGTTCGATCGCCGTATTAATGCCCATATATGCGGAGTTGCTCTTCGGACTTGAAGCCAGATACACCGTAGCCTGCGCCAACGGTATGCGCCCTTCGGGAAAACCAATGCGCTCTACGGCGTCAAAGGCGGCATTCGCCATCAAGAGGGCGTTAGGATTGGCAAGCCCGATGTCCTCAGCTGCCGAAATCACCAATCTGCGAGCGATGAACTTGGGATCCTCGCCCCCCTCTATCATGCGTGCCAGCCAATAGAGCGCAGCGTCGGGGTCAGAGCCACGAATGCTCTTGATGAAAGCCGAAATGATGTCGTAGTGTTGCTCGCCATCCTTGTCGTAAGCCAGGGGATTCTGCTGCAAGCAAGCATATACAAAGTCATTGGTGACTCTGATAACTCCTTCGGGGACAGACGCTTCGAGCAAATCCAAAATGTTCAGCAACTTGCGAGCATCTCCGCCACTAAAGCGGAGCAACGCCTCGGTTTCAACAAGTTCGACCTTGCGTTCGCGCAATACGATGTCCGTAGTTATCGCCACGTTTGCCAAGTGAAGGAGTTCGTCCTTCGTCAGACTCTTCAACACATATACTTGGCAGCGCGAAAGCAAGGGACGAATCACCTCGAACGAGGGATTCTCAGTAGTCGCACCGATAAAGGTAATCGTTCCCTGCTCAACAGCAGCCAGGAGCGAATCCTGCTGCGACTTAGAGAAACGATGGATTTCGTCGATGAAAAGAATGGGGCTCGGCGCTGAAAAGAAGCGTTCGCGCTTGGCACGGTCTATCACCTCGCGCACCTCCTTCACGCCACAATTTACAGCCGACAGTGTATAAAAAGCCGTCTTCACTGTAGAAGCCACGATTTGAGCCAGCGTAGTTTTTCCCACGCCGGGAGGTCCCCATAATATAAATGAGGAAATGCGCCCTGACTCAAGCATTCGGCGCAAAACAGCGCCCTCGCCCACGAGGTGCTGCTGTCCAATATAATTATCCAACGAAGTTGGACGTAAACGTTCGGCTAATGGTTGCACAATATATAAAGGTTTTGAGGTTATAAGGTTGTGAGGTTATGAGGTTTTAAGGCTATGCAGGGTGCAAGAGTACAAAGTACAGAGTACAACTGCCTTGCGGAATGCAAGCCTGCGGTCAAGTCTGACCTCACTCGCCTACTCGTACCTAATAACTCGTTTACTATTCTTAGGTTATAAGGTCGCTTCGCTTGTGAGGTTATAAAATGAGGTTATGAGGTTGTGAGGTTTTAAGGCTGTGCAGCGTGCATGCAAGCGTTCGAATCTGACCTTCTCGTCTACTCGTACCTAATAACTTGTCTACTATTCTTAGGTTATGAGGTTTTAAGGCTATGCAGCGTGCAAGAGTATATAGTACAGAGAGCAGAGTACAACAACCATCCGGATGGTCTTTCTCGTTTATTCGCTTACGCTCATCATCTTCGCAGTATCCTTTTTCCGCAAGGCTATTTCTCCTTTTTCCGCTCTCATTTATTCGCTTATGCTCATCAGCTTCGCAGTCTCCTTTCCCCTTTCAATACTATCCTTCTACCTCGCTCAACTCCAGCCAACGCATCATCTTAAGGTCCAGATCATCGTTCAACGCTGGCAGGCGCTTGCTTTTCTCTGTGAGTTCGTCCACCGAAAGCGTACCGCTACATAACGCCTCCTCTATCTGCGTTTTCTCCGCTTCGAGCGCTGCGATATCCGCTTCGAGCTGCTTCAACTCCTGCTTTTCTTTAAAGGAGAGTTTGGCTTTGCGGTCAGCTCCACGCGTTGCTGCCGACGAGGGCGGCGTAGCGTCCTTCGCCTTCGCTTCTACCACGTCGTCCTTTGGCATGGAGCGATATTGTGTATAGTTTCCGGGGAAATCTTCGATCTCCGCATTCCCCTTAAACACCAGCAAGTGGTCAACCACTTTGTCCATGAAGTAACGGTCGTGCGACACAACGATGACACAACCGCGGAAGTCAGCCAAGTACTCTTCAAGCACGTTAAGCGTAGCGATGTCAAGGTCGTTAGTAGGTTCGTCGAGAATCAGGAAGTTGGGGTTCTTCATCAGCACGATGCACAGTTGCAAGCGGCGATACTCCCCTCCGCTCAGTTTATACACATAATCCTGCTGGCGCGAAGGTGGAAACAAAAAATGCGTGAGAAACTGCATCGCTGTGAGGTGGCGACCACCACCAAGATCTATCGTCTCAGCATACTGGCGCACAGCATCAATCACCTTCATGTCGCGCGGCAACTCCATCGGCATCTGCGAAAAATATCCGAAGCGCACCGTCTCGCCTATCACAAAGCGACCCGAATCCGGACGCTCTTCGCCCAACAACAACTTGATAAACGTAGTTTTTCCCGTTCCGTTGTTGCCAACGATCCCCATCTTCTCGTAGCGCGAAAAGTTGTAATAGAAGTCTTTCAGAATCTTCGTTGTGGGAAACTCCTTCGACACATATTCTGCCTCAAAGATTTTCGAGCCAATATAGCCGCTCTTTATATCCAGACGTGCATTGCGCTCCTGCATTCTGCGCTTTGCCACCTGCTCGAGTTCATAGAAAGCCTCTTTTCGCGAACGTGCTTTCGTTCCGCGCGCCGATGGGGTGCGGCGCATCCACTCCAACTCCTTGCGATAAAGGTTGGCAGCGCGCGCCACTGTGGCATTGGCTACGTCTATGCGCTCCTCGCGTTTCTGCAAATAGTAGGCGTAATTTCCACGATAGGTAAAGAGTTGCTGCTCATCGAGTTCTATGATTTCCGAACAAACACGGTCGAGGAAATAGCGGTCGTGCGTCACCATCAGGAGCGAGCGCACATTGCGACGCAAGTAATTCTCGAGCCACTCAATCATTTCGAGGTCAAGATGGTTGGTAGGTTCGTCAAGAATCAACAAATCTGGATTCGATAGCAACACTCTTGCCAAAGCCACGCGCTTGAGTTGGCCTCCCGAAAGTTGTCCCATCAGCTGGGATGTATCAGGAATTTTGAGTTTCGAAAGCAACTGCTTTGCCGAAATCCGATGTTCGTCCGTTTCCGACATTTCATCGCCGTTCAGCAGGCTGACTTGTCCTTGCGTCACTGCTTCCAGAACCGTTTCCATCGGATTGAACTTCGGATTCTGCAGCAAATAGCCCACCCTTAAATTATTGCGATAAACAATCTTGCCCGATTCATAATCCTCCGTACCGGCCAGGATATTCAAAAGCGTAGATTTTCCTGCACCGTTACGGGCTATAAGCCCCACTCTTTCGCCCTCGGCCAACGAAAACGAAATATCCTCGAACAACACAAGGTCGCCTATGCGCTTCGAAAGATGTTGCACATCTAAATATGGGTTTGCCATAACGTCTGTATTTTACACCGTATATTATAAATGAGTTTTACAAGTTTATCCAAGTAACTTGTAACACGATAAATATTAAGAATTGAAGTTCCTCAAATGCGCAACTTCTTAGGTTATAAGGTTTTAAGATTATTAGGTTTTAAAGTTGCCATTCGGGACGCAATCCCACTACAACACAAATAACTATCATACTCTTGTTAAACCTTCATAAAAAAGAACTTATACTTGCGCAAACTTGAATTAAGAACTACAAAATTAGTAAAAAAAACAAATATTCAGCAACACCGCCTACTTCTATATAACCAAAAAAAAGAACATATTATATTTCAAAAACCTTTTAAAATATTCTTGTTATAAAAAAATATCATTACCTTTGCATCGTTAAAAGAATACAGAATCCATGTTTTCTTTTACTGTTGTTGTATTTTCACTAAAGCCATTTATCCTTTTTATTTTTAGTTCCAAGACGAATTGTTGGATCGTTTCACTCTTGAAATAAACCATATTAAAGGAAAAAAGCAAAACCACAAATCGCTTTATGCCCATCTACACGCACGAACAATTAATGTTGGTTGACATCAAGCAACTACAATCAATAGCAGCTGATTTCAACCTCGAGAATAAAGACAGCAATGACAAAGAACTTTTGGTGAAAGAGATCGTTGCAGCCCAAGACCTCAGTCCCGAAGCCATTATTCCGGTAAAACGCAAACGTGGTCGTCCGTCAAAAGCAGAATTAGCCGCACGAGAGGTTACAGTGCAACCCGAACAATCGGACTCTGAAACAGAAACCACGCCTGTCACATCTTCAACTATTGAAGACAAAAATACGACCAAAGCGGAAATCAAGAAAAAAGCGGTAGAAGAAAAACCTGAGAATACAAAGGAACCTGAGAATACAGAGACTACACCTGAAACCAAAAACAAAACAAACTCGCAACCTGCTGCTGAAAATCAGCAAAAGCCCATGTACGTTAAGGGTAAAATGGTAAAACCACTCAATGAAAACTTTCTTATCATTGAGGACGTGCTGCCCTCTCAACAGGTGCAAGTCAATACGAACAACACCGCTACGACTCCCTCGCCAAAGTTTCATAAATTCAAGGACGACCCAATCGTTCAGTCGCAACAAAGTGAGCGCAAGGCCAATGCTGCACGCAAACAAGAAGCTGCGGCCAACTATCGCGCCAGCATCAAGCGCATGGAAGAAAGCGTGTTGCTCGATGGTAGCGGTGTGCTCGAACTAACGAAAGAAGGTTACGGTTTTCTCCGCTCAGCTGACTATAACTACCTAACATCGCCCGACGATATTTACGTATCACCCGTACAGCTTCGCCAATATGGGCTGAAGCCTGGCGACATTGTAGAAGGCAAAGTAAGAGTGCCACGTGAAGACGACAAGTTCTTCGTTCTTCAAAGCGTAGAATACATCAACGGTATGACTCCCATACAAGTACGCAACCGTGTAGCCTTCGAACACCTCACCCCCCTCTTCCCAGACGAAAAATTCAACCTCTGCACGGGGCATAATGACAACTACTCGCGCCGCGTTGTTGACTTGTTTGCCCCCATCGGTAAAGGTCAGCGCGCACTCATCGTAGCACAACCCAAGACGGGTAAGACGATGCTCATGAAAGAGATTGCCAATGCCATTGCAGAAAACCATCCTGAAACATACCTCATGATGTTGCTCATCGATGAGCGCCCCGAAGAAGTTACCGACATGCGCCGCACCGTGAAGGCCGAAGTCATCGCCTCGACCTTCGACGCACCAGCCTCCAACCACGTTAAGATTGCAGGCATCGTGCTCGAAAAAGCCAAGCGAATGGTCGAATGCGGCCACGACGTAGTCATCTTCCTCGACTCCATCACACGCCTTGCACGCGCCTACAACACGGAAGCGCCCGCATCGGGTAAAATTCTCTCCGGCGGTGTGGATGCCAACTCTTTGCAACGTCCCAAGCGCTTCTTCGGTGCAGCTCGAAACATCGAAGGCGGCGGATCGCTCACCATCATTGCCACAGCACTCATTGACACCGGTTCGAGAATGGACGAAGTAATCTTCGAAGAATTCAAGGGAACAGGCAACATGGAACTTCAGCTCGACCGCACACTTGCCAACAAGCGCATTTTCCCAGCCGTAAATGTCATAGCCTCAAGCACACGCCGAGACGACCTCTTGCACACTCCCAATACGGCAAATCGCATGTGGGTGTTCCGCAACTACTTGTCAGACATGAACAGCGTAGAAGCCATGCAAGCTGTGCTTAAGCAAATGCAAAACACACGCAATAATGAAGAACTACTCATCACAATGAGTAAACCCTAACATACATTAACAAAAATTTGCGGACGAGGATACCCACATTACCCCGTCCGCAAACTATTTTCAGTAATCCCGCATTATTTCCTCATATGCAACGCCTCGAACTCTTAGCCCCCGCACGCAATGCCGACATCGGTATAGAAGCCATCAACCACGGTGCAGACGCCGTTTACATCGGAGGACCTCAATATGGCGCTCGCGCTGCGGCAGGCAACTCGCTCTCCGACATCAAACGCCTGTGCAAACACGCCCACACCTATGGAGCAAAAGTTTACGTCACGCTCAACACCATCATCTACGACCATGAGCTCAAGAGCGTTGAAGACCTCGTTCATCAGCTCTACAAAATCGGTGTAGATGCCCTCATCGTGCAGGACCTTGCACTCACACAGATGAACCTCCCCCCTATAGAACTCCACGCCTCTACACAGCTCGACATCACCACTCCTGAGAAAGCCCAGATGCTTGAGCAACTCGGCTTTAAGCAAATCGTGCTGGCAAGAGAACTCAATCTTCAACAAATCAGTGCCATCCATGCCGCTTGTCCTCAGCTTCCGCTCGAGGCCTTCGTGCATGGCGCACTCTGCGTGAGTTACAGCGGACGTTGCTATGCTTCACAACATTGCTTTCAGCGCTCTGCCAATCGTGGCGAATGTGCCCAGTTCTGCCGTCTGCCCTTTGAGGTGATTGACGCCGAAGGAAAAATGGTGCACCCACTTTGCCATCCCCTCTCGCTGCGCGACATGAATCGCTCTGCTCATCTTCAGGAGATGATCGAAGCCGGCGTTTGTTCCTTCAAAATCGAAGGTCGCCTCAAGGATGCCACCTATGTAAAAAATATCACGGCACTCTACAGTCAGGCACTCAATGACATCATAGCACAAAATCCCGACAAGTACCAACGCAGTTCGGCAGGGCAGTGTAGCTATACCTTTACGCCGCAAGCCGATAAAAGTTTCAACCGCGGATTTACGCCCTACTTCCTGCAAGGCAAACGCGGCAAGGAAGCAAGCATCGAAACACCGAAATCCAAAGGCGAACTCATCGGCAGTCTGAGAACCATCAACGCACGCGGCGTAAGCATCCAGCCTCTCGAAGGCATACAACTACATGCCGGCGACGGACTTTGCTTCATCGACCTTGAAGGAAATCTCCAGGGGTTCCGCGCCAACACCGCAATACGCAATGCTGCCACACGTTGCTTCGAAATCACCTTTGGCCCTAACGCTCCACAATGGAGCCAAAAACAGCTACCCAGCAGCGTACTCCGAAAAATCAATGTCTACCGCAATGCAGATATTGAATTCGAAAAGCTCCTGTCAAAACCATCTGCCACACGCCGCTTAAGGCTTGATTTCGAGCTCACCATTCATGAAGAATCCATACTTCTCAATGCATCAGACGAGCTTGGCCGACAAGCTTCTGCTGTAGTAACCAACGAATTATCTCCAGCGCGCGACACACAAACAGACGCCATCATTCGTCCACTCATGAAGTTGGGACAAACCCCATTCTTCCCTGGCGACATAAACATCGTACCAGAAGTGAGCAAACTCTTTATTCCTGCATCACTTCTTACTGCCGCACGCAGAACGGTTATTGAACAAATACTGAAAACCGCAACGCAAACAAAGCGTAATACCCCCAATACAACATCCACTCAGGCACAAGCAAACGTAAGCCACCTACTGCCCACACAACTCGACTACACAGCAAACGTTGCCAACAACGTAGCTCGCAACTTTTTCGACTCTCAGGGCATAAAAGACATCAAACCAGCTTACGAAATTGAGCGCCCTGCCCTTGCAGCTCCTATCATGTTTTGCAAATATTGTCTACGTCATGAATTTGGACTCTGCCTTAAAAAACAGCAAGCACAATCATCCTCATTTAAAGAACCACTTCGCCTACGCGGCACAGACGGACGAACATTCCGACTTAAATTTGATTGTGCAAAATGCGAGATGATGGTACTGCCTGATTAAAACATAGCCCATTAGTCAGAAACCAAGCGACATTTGCCCCATAAATATAATATCCCCACAAATTAGCATTCATCTGTTTCGTGCATTTCGATTTTTCGCAAAAATGGGGCTTTTGCCAGAAAAGTCAATTTTAGGGGGTGTCAGATTACAAAATTGAAGGTCGAAATGTTAAGGATTGTGAAAATTACGCTTGAAAACCAATTTGGCAAAAAAAGTTTTTTGTTGTATATTTGCAATAAGGATGAAGGGAGGCTATGCGGCCTCCCTTTTTTCTTTCACTATGTCCGACATAGTAGGTCTGACATAGGAAAAACTATGTCGGACATAGGAAAAATTAGGTCAAACATAGTTGAAACTAAGTCAAACATAGTTTTTTTTGACTCAATTTTCGAAAATTTTATATACAAATATTAACATTTCAGAAGCCAAATATTAAACTTTCTTAAAATTTTGCATTTTCTGATATTTGTCAAATTGTTAAGAAATGTGAATCAACAAATCTGGGTAAAATTTCCAGATTTGTTAATTTAAACGAGTTAACGAGATGGTTAGACACAAACGCTGAAAATTCCGCATGGTCCTTATAACCTTATTTAGTAGAGAGTAGAGAGTAGTCCATCCGGATGGTTCGCTAATCGTTAATCGCTAATCGTTCCTCATAACCTCACAACCTTATTTAGTTGACAAATAAACGAGTTGACAAGATGGTTTGACTTGACACCGCGCAGTAGCTGTACTCTGTAAGCTGTACTCTAATCACAACCTCACAACCTTATAACCTATCTCGCATACTTGTCTTCTCGTCAACTTAAAAAAAATAACCATGGCTATGATGAAAGTTTCGTACGGGGATTCATCATCACCCCGTTTCTACACTTTCATCATAGCCATGGTTGTTAGCTCAATATAAAATTACAAAACCAAACGTAATCCAACAGTTTTAAAAGTCTTCGAACGAGGGTCGCAACGACGAAACGCTACACGATTACCTTCTGAAGCAAAATCCCATGCACCACCACGATTCACAAGATAATCAGAGTCAGAATCCGTAGCAGGTCCTTCTGGATTAATTACAGCTTCAGAAGAATAAGCGCGAACCTTATCCTTACACCATTCCCAAACATTACCACTCATATCATACAATCCCAATTCGTTAGGTTGCTTAGTTGCTACAGGATGCGTTGTAGACTCTGCATTATCTATATACCATGCCACTTCATCCACCGTATTGCTACCGCTATACTGATACCCCTTCGACAGATTGCCACCACGTGCAGCATATTCCCATTGAGCTTCTGTGGGAAGATGGAAATTCTTACCAGTCAATTCATTGAGCTTAGCTATAAAAGTTTGGCAATCATTCCAACTTACTCTTTCTACTGGACGTTGATCATTACCAGGAAAATATGAAGGATTACTTCCCATCACAGCTGTCCAAAGTTCCTGAGTTACTTCTGTTTCGCCCATATAGTAGCTACTCAACGTAACGCTATGCACAGGACTTTCATTAAGTTTGGGTGTTTCCTGTTCTGGGGTTGCTCCCATTTGGAACGTCCCCCCCTCTACAAGCACCATCTTAAATGACACACCTTCAACAGTAAATGATTGTTCTTTTGCGAACGGAGGCACGACAGTATCATCACTGTCTGAACAAGAATTCAAACACATTGTTAACACAAACAAACCTGCTAAAGACTTTAGAGATCTGAAATTAAAGTTTTTTACAAAATCCATAAAATTAATAATTATTTAATTGGTGAATATTTATATTAATATTAAGGTTATGATTAGAGTACAACTTACAGAGTACAGCTGCTGCGCGGTGTCAAGTCAAACAATCTTGTCAACTCGTTTACTTGTCAACTTGTCAACTGAATAAGGTTGTGAGATTGTGAGGCTATACAGACCGCATGGTCCTAAAAAACTTACTTAAGTTTCTCAAGTAAAAACAACTATTCTGTATGAAGAATCCTATTGATTTACTGACGAGTGAATGTAACCAATTTAAATACCATGATTATTTGCGAAATAGTAGTGGTGCGATAAAAATCTACCCACTTTAGTTAAAGGTTTAATATTTAAATAAATACAAGAAATTCTTGATTTTTCGATTTGAAAATGGTTTATTAGTTCTGTAGTTACAAAACTTCAGGATTATGAATCAAGGTAAATATGTGTTCTCTCAGGTTCTCGAATTTATACCGCGATATCAATTTGATAAACTTGTAAAGTTGTATAAAGGCGATTGGCATGTAAAGAATCTCAGTAGTTATAATCATCTGCAACATCTGCTATTTGGACAGTTGACAGGATGTCAATCTTTGAGAGATATATGTCTTTGTTTAGAAGCTCACTCAAAGATTTTATATCATCTCGGATTCCGTAAAAACGTTACACACACATCATTGTCACGCGCTAACGAAAACAGGGATTATCGCATATTTGAGGGACTTGGTATTTATCTAATAGGGTTGGTTAGACCAAAATATTCGAAGGTACACCTCTCTGAAATTACCATTGACAACGTTATTTATGCCTTGGATTCAACCACAATATCTACTAGCATTAAGCTAGCGGCATGGGCTTTCGGGAAATATAGCAAAGGTGCAGTCAAGATGCATACGCTACTTGACCTCAGAGGTAGCATTCCCGTTAATATCCATATCACTGATGGCAAATGGCATGATAGCAATGAGCTTGACGAACTAACTCCCGAACCTTTTGCCTTCTATGTTATGGACAAGGCTTATGTCGATTTTAAAGCTCTTTTCCGATTTCATAGAGCTGAAGCATGGTGGGTGTCTCGTCCGAAGGAGAACATGAAGTTCAAAACTTTGGCGCAATTGCAGATACCAGAAGAAACCAAAGGTGTTGTTGAGGATTCACGGATTAAAGTCACTGGGCATAAATCCAACAAGTTATATCCAGAGGATATGAGATTTGTAAGAGTTTATGATCCGGACAATGATAACATTGTTGACTTTATTAGCAATAACTTCGAGGTCAGCGCATTGGAAACATCTAACCTCTATAGGCATCGTTGGGATATTGAGGTGTTCTTCAAATGGATTAAGCAAAACATTGTTATAAAATATCTTTGGAGATATTCCGAAAATGCTGTTAAAGTTCATCTCTGGACAGCAATAATATCTTATCTAACCATTGCTAGGATAAGGGCGGATTATGAGAGTCCATATTCTATTACCGAGGTTGCAACATTGATTAGAATCTCAGCCTTGGAAAGAACAGAACTGAGAACTTTGATAACTAAGAGGCAAAATCAGATTTCATCCCCCTATGCCAATGAACTCTCATTATTTGATGATTTCTAACCTATGCGATTTTATCGCACCAGTACTATTTGCGAAACTTAAGCCCCCCCTAATCTTAAAGACCACTCCAAAACCAAAGTCAACTAAAAACCACACTGCAAAACAAACAACGCATCTGTCAGCAAAGGACACACTCCCTTGCTGACAGATGCGCTGTCATATTCATATAGCGGTGTTACTTAACTTGCTTGCTTGCTTGCTTGCTATCAAAATTATTGAAACAAACAAATTTCAAGGCATTTTTTTGCATCGAAAAAGTCTTTTTCTTTAATAATAAATGGAGCTCCAAATTCTACGGAAAGGAGCATTTCTAATTTCCGATTGCAAAGTTATGTAAAAATATATTAATAACAAAAAACTTCATTGGTTCTTATTTGGTTCTCTCTGATTCTTTTCTTAGTTCACACTATTTTTGTACCGCACAAAGAAAACTATTCGTAAATTAAGTTTCGAAAGTGCTTTGGCTGATTAGGTTATAAGTTTTACCATTCGGTATGCTTACCTTACCTAAGGAAATAACATTCTGAATAGCTCTGAAAACCTTAAAGCGAAGCGACCTAACAACCTCATAACCTGACTTTGGCTGTAGCCCAGCGAAAGCCAGAGTTGTATTAGTCAACCTTCACACACTTCAGCTTCTTAGAAGACTAAAGATATGCTACTGCTAACACTAAATTACCACATATAGCTACAGATACATGACTACCAGACGCCACGTCGAACAACAATGAAGCCGACTCCCAGCGACACACAAACCCATCAAGCAAAGAAGTTCCTGGAATATCCACCAATTTATACAATGCTTCCTTTACACTCCAACCTATAGAAGCCGCAACATCTGGCGAAACAAACTGCAAGGCTTGAGTCCATTCTTCATCAGACATAAAACGCTGGCGCAAACTAAGCTGACGCTGCGACAAGCGCTCCACATCTAATCCTACAGGCGAATCATGTAAGGCTATAACAACAAATCCTTCCGTGTGCGAAATACTAATATGACGATGGAATTCTCCTTTTAAAAAAGGCCTACCTGTAGGATAATAATCTATTTCTACAGACTCTCCACAAACTTTTCTTAACAAAAAGCGAGTAGCCAAAAACTCCATTTGACGTTTCTCTGACTTGTAACAACTACACGCCTGCTGCACAATTGACGCAGGCAAATACGACTTCAACTCATCCAGGTTGAACTGCGATGTTGGCAACAAATAAATCTCAATACCATGTGAGGCACATCGCGTTTCATCATGCAATTCTATATTCTGCTGCTTTAAACCATCAGCCAGGAGTTTAGCTGATGATAAAAGAAAAACGTCTATACGATGTGAAGAATGGGGGAATAGTTCTTCGTGTGTTGTAGCATCACGCACATTTTTAATCTGTGTAGACAACATAATTTTATCTTCGAAAAAAAGAAGAGTATCACTACAAAGAACATTGTGATACTCTTACTATAGGTAGGTTCTATAAAATTCAATGACTAAGAAACTGTTTAAATTTCTTTCAAAAATATTATTTACATTATCCGCGAGAAGTGCTTGTCTTTTTATGCCCATTTTTGCCTGTTTTTCCCTTTTTGCAGTTGTATAGCCCGCTATGCGCCTTAAAAAAATAAAAAACACGCTAAAAAAGTTCTATAAAAATTTCAAGAACATAAATTTAAACAGTTTCTAAAAAGGCAACCCTTTATCTTCTTGATTACCATCAACAACTCCAGACACGGATGCAAGTTCTGGCTGCGTAGACGAAGCCGAAGAAGGTTTAGACGTTAACATCTCCATAGAGTTAGCCCACACTTCAGTAATTGTGTGAGAAATACCTTTTTTATCCGTATAGCTACGTGTACGGAGTTCGCCCTCAATATAAAGTTTGTCACCCTTACGCACATATTTTTCAACAACCTCAGCCAATTTTCGCCACAACAGCACACGATGCCACTCTGTGCGCTCGGGCACAACAGTTCCGTTAGGAAGAGTGTAACCCGGTGTGTTTGTCGCAAGACTAAGCGTAGCTGTTGCTACACCCTGGTCAATATATTTCACTTCGGGGTCACGACCAACGTTACCAATAAGCATTACTTTATTCAATGACATAAGCAAAATGATATTAAAAAGTTATGAAGTGATATTTAAAGGGGTTAAGATTTAAGTTAGCGCAAGCGATCTGCCGAACGCACCAAACGTTCATCGCTAAGAATAGCCTTTTTTGCCAAAGCAATAAAAATCAACGCCACAAATGGCATCGCAACAGCATAAGATGGCATCAATGATGCGCCCGACTTAAACATAAATACGGCTGAGTATGTAGCCATTGTAACCCACAACAAAACCGTAAAAAGAAGTAGGAAAGTACACCCACGCGCTTGACGACGTCGATTGTTATAATCAAAAATAATGCGCAAAGCATAAACTATATTAACGAGAGTGAAAAAAACTCCACCCCATGCAACAGAGGGACGCGATGGAAAAAGTTCGGCATTCTCAAAACTAAAAACAAAACTTGAAAATACTGCAGCTTCATCTCCCAACTCAAAGTGTGCAAATGGCAAAAAAGCCATGGTAGCAAAAAGCAAAATAACTAACAGCAAATAAACTGTCTGAATACGTTGAATCATACAATATATGTTTTTTGTGAATCGGCAATAACAGAAACCAACCACTGCTACATGCAGGGCAGATTTCGCCATTACCCATTAAAAGATTTTACTTGAATTTCGCAAAGACTATTTCTTTGATTTAAAGTTTTACAAACAAATCAAACGATTTTAGGCATCAAGGGAAAGCATTCCGGAGGAGTACCTCAAAACCTTATAACCTCTAAACCTCATCGCCTCAGAATTTGAGCACTTACGAAACTTCATTATTTCATTAAACCTTTGCAAAGATACAAAAAAGGAGTAGACAAATGAGCGCTTTACAAAGCAAAATCTCACTTGCCTACTCTTTTTTATCGTTACATTGAAAATCTTAGTCGTCAAGACTTTCCTTTTCCTTAGCAGGATTACGATGGTACACGCGACCATGAATAAATTCTTCCGCAGCAATCAATGTGGGTTTGGGAAGCTTTTCATAATAGCGGCTGATTTCGATTTGCTCTAAGTTTTCGAAAGTTTCTTCCAAATTATCATTACCAGAAGAGAATTCCTTCAACTTCTTATTGAGGTCTTCCTTCATCTTAACAGCAATTTGATTTGAACGTTTTGCCATGATAGCAATACTTTCGTAAATGTTATCCGTACCCTTGCAGAAGTCCATAAGGTTGTGAGTAACAGTGTTTGTGGGAGCCTTTGATTTCTTGTAGTCCATAGTTTATATGAAGTTTTTTTAATTATCAATTTTCGGCAGGAGCATACTTCTTTGCTTTTTCAAAGAGTTTTGTTGCTTCCTTCATGAAAGTAGATTCGGGATACTCATTAGTGAAACCATAATATTCATCAATCGCATTATGGTAGCGTTCCTCTTTCTTTTCTTCAATACTCTTTTCTGCCAACTCAAATTTTGCTTTGAGTATGAGAATCGCAAATTTTTCGCGCAATGTAGTATAGGGATAATCTCTGATGGCATTTTCAGCCGTTACGATACATGCCTGATAATTACTACCACCCGTAGGGCAATTGCCAAAATAATCTCCCAAATCATAATAGAGTTTTGCTGAGAGGTACTCTTTTTCCACCAGCACATCTTCCATATAATAAATGTGTGCCATAGCCTGTTCGCGCAACTCACTGTTGGGATAAACTTCTACGAAATTCTGGAATTCCGTAATTGCCTCGTAGGTAGCAGTCTGATCCAACTTTGGTTCAGGGATTTCAGCCATCAGCGCCAATCCTGCATAAAAGCGAGTTTTTTCAGTATACTGCCCCTTGGGATAAGTTTGATAAAACTTTCTAAAGATAGCAGTTGCCGCTTCATAATTTTCAGCATAGTAATTACTCATACCGTAAAGATACAATGATTCTTGACCATATTCAGTACCCTTCAGTGATGTAACTATCATCTGCAAAACTGTAGCCGCACGATTGTACTCACCTTTTGCATAATACTCCTTTGCAGCATTGTACTTAAACTCAACATCAGTTGACTTAAGCACCTTATTATAATTGCCACAAGAAGAAAAGAGCATAACAAAGGTTAACACTATTATGTAGAAAAGTCTGCTCATTCTAAAAGACTTGTATTTAAATTATTCGGCAAAATTACAAAAACTGCTTGAATCTCGCAAGAAAGAGAATATCACTTTTTACTTTTTTCGACACGAAACATTCAAAACAGCATTACGAAGTTCATCTTTACCCCTTAGAAACAGATTCTGATGAAGGTTTCTTCTTTCGTTTATGATTTTTATTATACCCGTTTTTACCTCCTCGTTTTTTTCGTTTCACCGAATCGCTCGAAATGGTTTTCTCGGGTTTCAACTGCAATTTCTCAAAACCTTCGGGCAATTCAAGGCGAGGAATTTTCTGCTCCAAAAGTGATTCTATCTGCTTGAGGTAAATAGCATCCTTTTCGCTCACTACAGTCAATGCCTTTCCTTCGCGCCCTGCTCTGCCCGCTCTGCCTATACGATGAATATAATCCTCCGCATCACGAGGAACATCAAAATTAACAACCAAACTGATATCATCAATATCAATACCTCTGGCAACAATATCGGTAGCAACAAGAATATCCACCATCCTTGCTTTAAACTGTTGCATCGTTTTATCACGCTCAGCTTGTTCGAGGTCTGAATGCATTGCTGCAACATTGTATTTTTTGCGCAACAAAATGGAATGAATTTCCTTCACTCTCTGCTTTGACGAAGCAAACAGTATCACGCGTTCTAAACTTTCGTGCGCAAAAATATGCTCTATCAACCTCAACTTATCAACCTCACGACACATATAAATTGCCTGTTCGATAGTATCAGCAGGTTTGCTAATAGCGATATTCACCTCGACGGGATGATGCATAATCTGCTTTGCCAGCGTTCTGATTTTTGGAGGCATCGTTGCTGAAAACAACACCGTCTGTCGCTTTTCAGGCAACTGCTCAACTATCGTCTTAATATCCTCCGCGAAACCCATGTCCAACATACGGTCTGCCTCATCAAGCACAAAATAGGTCGTTCTGCTTAAATCCAAAGTACCCAGTTGCAAATGTGTTATCAACCTGCCCGGTGTTGCAATAACTACGTCCGCCCCCTGCTGTAAACTCTTACGCTCTTGCTCATAACGAATGCCATCATTGCCACCATAGATAGCAACATTCGAAATATTCATGTAGTAAGCAAAACCTTGCAGAGCTTGGTCTATTTGCCTTGCAAGTTCTCTCGTAGGTGACATAATCAGACACTTCACAGCATCAGCAGGATGCGATTGCTGTTGCAACAATGTCAGCAACGGAAGAAGGTAGGCTGCCGTTTTTCCGGTTCCGGTCTGTGCGATACCAACGACATCACGCTGCTCCAATAATAATGGGATGCACTTTTCCTGAACAGGACTACACGTTTCAAATCGCATATCATAGAGCGCATCAAGTATGTCTTCGGATAATGGTAAATCTTCAAAAAGCATAAATCTAATAATAGAATAAACTATTCGGGCGTTCGCTTATAAAGGCCAAAGGCGATGAACGCAAATAAAATATTGGGAATCCAAACTGAAATCATAGGCGACCATCCTGCATTTATCGCAAAGGTCGAAGATATTGTTTGAAACAAAATGTAGGCAAAACTCAATGCAATACCGACCGCAATTGAGAATCCCATTCCGCCTTTTCGCTTTTCTGACGAAAGCGAAACCCCAATGATAGTAAGAATAAACGCAGCAAAAGGCGTTGCAAAACGTTTGTGATATTCTACTTCAAAAGTACTGATACCCGCAGCGCCACGCAACTTCTGTCGGTCGATAAATTCATCCAATTCTGGCAGTGTCAGAGTTTCCTGTTGACCTTTTATATAGAAAAAGTCTTTAGGTTCCATCACGATAATCGTATCAATGGTAGAACCACTCTTAATTTGTTCGCGCTGCCCTTGGAGTGTACGTATCTGATAATTACGAAGAGTCCATGAATAGCGTCGTTCCGCCAACGTATCGTACTGAATCGTTTGAGCTGTCAGATGGCTCACCAACTTCTTACCCTCAAAACGGTCGAGCGAAAACCCATAACCACTCTTACGATTGTTATCAAAACGCGTAATGTAAGCCACAACCCCGGTATCCACCTGCATCTGAATATTCTCAGCCACCGTAATGTTACGCTTTTTGATATACGCATTTTCAAAATCCACCTTTGCTACATTACCACGCGGAATCACGTAAGCTCCCAATACAAATGTAATAACTGCAATAACAGCAGCCGAAATCATATAGGGGCGCAACAATCTTCGAAAACTCATCCCTGCACTTTTCATCGCGATAATTTCAGAATTATCAGCCAACTTTGTTGTGAAAAAGATTACGCTGATGAATACAAAGAGCGGACTGAAAAGATTGACAAAATATGGGATAAAATTCACGTAGTAGTCCATAACAACTTGCGTCAAAGTTGCACCACTCTGCGTGAATTTATCGATCTTCTCATTAAAGTCGAAGATAATGGCAATCGTAATGATGATGCCTATCAAGAATATGTAAGTCGAAAGGAACTTCTTTATGACATATTGGTCAATCTTATATATCCCTATCTTTTGAAGATTTATTTTCATACGTACTAATTATAAAACAATTAGTTATCACAAATCCTAATTACAATTAAGGGGAAGGTGAGGTTGTAAGGTTATAAGGCATGAGTTAGGAAAATCTCCATCCGTAAGCCCCGACCTCCATCACCTAAAGAATATGAAAAATCGTCTGTAAATTTTGATGTTACACCCTTATTAATTGAAATAAATGTTATATTTCCAAATCAAATCCATCTCTACAAACGTCGGCTCAACTTCACAACCATCTCGCGCTTCCATGCAGAGAAATCACCTGCTATAATATGACGACGAGCCTCTTTCACGAGCCACAAGTAGAATGCCAGATTGTGGATTGAACCTATCTGCAGAGCCAACAACTCTTTTGCCTTATAGAGATGGTGGAGATAAGCTTTCGTGTAGTGTAAATCTACAAAACTATGCCCCATGGGGTCAACAGGAGAGAAATCCGTAGCCCACTTAGCATTGCGCATATTAAGCACACCTTCCGAAGTAAAGAGACAAGCGTTGCGACCGTTGCGCGTAGGCATCACACAGTCGAACATATCCACACCGCGCTCTATCGCCTCGAGGATATTGACGGGCGTACCTACCCCCATCAAGTAACGAGGTTTGCTTGTTGGCAACACTTCGTTTACGACCTCTATCATTTCGTACATCACCTCAGCAGGCTCGCCTACCGCCAATCCACCGATAGCATAGCCCTCGGCATCCTTTTCTGCCATAAACAATGCACTCTCTCTGCGCAAGTCTTTGTACGTACACCCCTGAACGATAGGGAAAAGCGACTGATGATAACCATACTTTGGTTCCGTCTCATTAAATCGCTTTATGCAACGCTCCAACCAACGATGGGTTAAATCCAGACTCTTGCGTGCATAAGAATAGTCTGCCGTACCAGGAGGACATTCGTCGAATGCCATCATAATGTCTGCACCAATCGTACGCTCAATGTCCATCACCTTTTCGGGTGTAAAGAAATGCTTACTTCCATCAATATGCGAACGAAACTCGCAACCTTCATCCGTAAGTTTGCGTATTCCCGTCAAAGAAAATACTTGAAAACCACCCGAGTCAGTCAACATCGGACGATCAAAACCATTAAACTTATGTAATCCGCCAGCCCTTTCAATCACTTCAAGACCGGGACGAAGATATAGATGATAAGTATTTCCAAGAATAATTTGCGCTTGAATATCATCCTTTATTTCATGAAGATGCACCCCCTTCACACTACCTACCGTACCGACAGGCATGAAAATGGGAGTCTCGATTTGACCATGGTCAGTCGTTATAAGTCCGGCACGCGCACAACTATTTTTATCTGTACATTGAAGTTCAAAAGTCAAGGGCATAATATCTCTTTTGGTATATATTTTCCAATCAGGGCCACATTGCCGCCAATTTCGTGCAAATTTACAAAAAACTAATGAAACACGCAGCATTTCGAAACTTAAAACCGTTTGAATCAGATTTTCAGAACAGCATTCTACAAGTTCAATGTCATTATAGCGTAACTACAATTAGACACACCATCGATTTACGACTGAAAATGACAAATACCCCAAAACTTCTCCATATCTTTGCAATTTAATTTCATACTCATTTCTGCTTAAGACAAAAAAAAGAAAAATGCCAAAATCTTACTTCGACTTCAAACAATTCAGAATATACCATGACCGCTGCGCAATGAAAGTAGGCACAGATGGCGTGCTACTCGGTGCCTGGTCCTCAACAGAAGGAGTAAACACAGCGCTCGACATCGGAACAGGTTCGGGGTTAGTAGCGCTCATGATTGCTCAACGCGGAGTCGAGGAAGTTGTTGGTGTTGAAATCGATACCGATGCTGCACAACAAGCTGCTGAAAATGCTGCAGCATCGCCATGGAGCAATAATATACGGATTGAATCAACCGACATTTCAAACTTTAAAACAGAGAAGAAATTCGACCTCATCGTAAGCAACCCGCCCTATTTTGAAGAAGCACTTCGCTGCCCAGACAATCGTCGTTCTGCAGCTCGCCATGCCGACACTTCTTTAAACTTTGCTATGCTTACAACTCATGCTCGACGCCTTATCAAAGAAGGTGGCAGATTTTGCGTAATTATTCCCACTACGGCAGAAGCTTCCTTTATAGCAGCATGTGTTGCGGCTCATTTCACACTCGTACGCCGCACAGCAGTCATCACGCGTAGCGGAAAATCACCACGCAGACTACTTTTGGAACTTCGCCAAACGACCCAAGCCATTATCACTACACACGACGAACTTATCCTACAGGACAACAACGAAAATCCGCGTTCTGAAGCCTACACAAAACTGACAAGAGATTTTTACCTGTAAAACCCAAACAGAATACTCATTCAACCCTCCAACTTTTCCTTTTCACACTCGGCAGATTAAGAAATAAATTCTTAAATTTGCAGAAATTTATACAAAAGAAGTAGTGCATGCTTATTGATTTTCAAAACATCGATATTTTAATTGACGACCGTCCCATACTACACAACGTCAACCTCCAACTTAAAGAGGGCGACTTTGCCTACATCATCGGACGAGTCGGAAGCGGTAAAAGTTCACTTCTTAAAGCCATCTATGGTGAACTTCCTGTCAAAGGTAATCATGCTCAGGTATTGAACTTTGATATGGAGAATTTACCTGCAAACAAGATGCACAACCTACGCCGAGGATTGGGCATTGTGTTTCAAGATTTTCAGCTCTTGGCAGACCGCACCGTGTACGAAAACCTTGAATTCGTGCTTCGCGTAACAGACTGGGCGATTGAAGACAGAAAAAAGCGCATCAACGAAGTCCTCAACGAAGTAGGTATCGTTAACAAAGCAGAGCGCTATCCCCACGAACTTTCTGGCGGCGAACAACAGCGCGTAGCTATCGCAAGAGCACTGCTCAATCACCCTAAATTGGTACTCGCCGACGAACCAACAGGTAATCTTGACAAAGAGACAGGCGAAAGCATCATGCAACTACTGATGGACATACGCAAACGAGGCACAGCAGTAATGATGATCACTCACAACCACGCATTACTTGATGAATATCCCGCCTCCATTGTTCTTACCTGCGAAGACAATTGCGTAAAAAACATTACACCACAAAACGTTGAATTAAACATCAACACAGATAACACAGCTGAAATTAACCCCATCGTTTTTTGATTAACTAACTATGAAGGTATTAAAATTTGGAGGTACATCCGTTGGAACTCCCGCAAGAATGAAAGAAGTAGCTCGCCTTATCACCGAGAACAGCGAGCAAAAAATAGTAGTGCTCTCAGCAATGTCGGGCACAACCAACACATTGGTCGAAATTGCCGACTATCTGAAGAAAGGCAACCGCGAAGCTGCAAATAGCGTCATCAATAAGTTGCGTGCCAAATATATGACACACACTAAGGAACTCCACGCTGCCGAAGAATGGGTGATTAAGACGTCGGACTTCCTTGAAGACGAATTCATGTACCTCCACTCATTCTCAGGCACAGAGTTTACTGCCACTACAGAAAAAACAATCCTTGCGCAAGGCGAAATGATGTCCACCAACATGGTGACAAACTACCTGAAGGAAATCGGCATCAAAGTAATGCTTATCCCTGCGCTCGACTATATGATGACTGACAAAAACGGCGAACCCGATTTGGCATACATTGAAAACAACCTCAAGGCAATCCTCAACGAAAATCCCAACTACGATATTTATATCACACAAGGATTCATTTGCCGCGATGCAGAAGGACGCATCGACAACCTTCAACGTGGCGGTTCGGACTACACAGCAAGCCTTATCGGTGCTGCTCTCGGTGCTGACGAAATTCAGATTTGGACAGACATCGACGGCATGCACAACAATGACCCTCGCATCGTAGAAGGCACAACGCCTGTTCGCCAGCTCCACTTCGACGAAGCAGCTGAATTGGCTTATTTTGGAGCCAAGATTCTTCACCCCACATGCGTACAGCCCGCCCGCTTTGCCGGTGTTCCTGTACGTCTGCTCAATACGATGGACCCCAGCGCACCCGGCACACTCATCAACAATGAGATGCAGCACAACAACATCAAGGCGATTGCCGCGAAGGATAACATCACTGCTATCAAGATTGTGAGTAGCCGCATGTTGCTCGCAACGGGTTTCCTCCGCAAAGTATTCGAAATCTTTGAAACTTACAAAACAAGCATCGACCTCGTCACTACGTCAGAAGTCGGCGTAAGCCTTTCTATTGACAACAACAGCCGCATCTACCCCATTGTAGAAGAGCTTAAGAAATATGGCACAGTCGAAGTTGACGAAGACATGTGTATCATCTGCGTAGTTGGCGACTTAGACTGGAACAACGTAGGTTTCGAATCCAAAGTAACTGCTGCGCTCGAAAACATCCCCGTACGCATGATTTCGTATGGCGGTTCGGACCACAACATTTCTTTCCTCATCCGTGGTTGCGACAAACAAGCTGCGCTACAAGCATTGAGCAAAAAGCTATTTTAACCTCTCTTCTTCAAAATGGCTAACAACTTTTATAAAGACATAACAACAGACCAACTTTGCGAAATCGAACGCAAGGTTGGTCCGTTCTACTACTACAACACATCCGTTTTGCTCGAAACGCTGCAAAGCATTCAGCAAGCAACAGCCGAACTGCCACATTTTCATGTCCACTACGCTGTGAAGGCTAATGCCAACCCCAAACTATTAAACTTGATTTGCAAGGCAGGTTTAGGAGCCGATTGTGTAAGCGGAGGTGAAGTAAAAGCAGCACTCGATGCAGGTTTTTCGCCCGGCAGCATCGTTTTTGCAGGAGTCGGAAAAAGCGACCGCGAAATTACGCTTGCGCTCGAAAACGGCATACATTGCTTCAACATCGAAAGCATCCCCGAACTGGAGGTGATTAACGAACATGCTGAGAGATTGAATACCACAGCACGCGTAGCTTTCCGCATCAACCCCAACGTAGATGCTCATACGCACGAAAAAATCACCACAGGCCTCAACGAAAACAAGTTTGGACTTGCCATGGAGGATATGATACCCGCAATGCGACTTGCCAGCGAACTCGAAAATATCGAAGTCATCGGACTTCATTTTCACATCGGTTCGCAAATCCTCGACCTTGAAGTGTACAAAGCGCTCTGCCATCGCATCAACGAACTACAGCTTCAGCTCGAAGCCGAAGGTTTCTCTGCAAAGAGCATCAATGTAGGTGGTGGATTAGGTATCGACTACGTTCATCCCAACGAAAATCCCATTCCGAATTTCAAAGAATACTTTGACATATTCAAGGAAAATCTGGCACTACGCCCGGGTCAGCAGGTTCATTTCGAATTAGGTCGCAGCATCGTTGCCCAATGTGGTGCACTGATTTGCAGCGTGCTCTACATGAAGCAGGGTCACACCAAAAACTTCCTCATCGTAGATGCAGGTTTTACAGAACTCATCCGTCCTGCGATGTATGGCAGCGTGCATTATGCCGAAAATCTGAGCGCCGAGGGCAGCAACAGCCAGCGCTACGACATAGTTGGTCCGATTTGTGAAAGCAGCGACGTTTTTGCGAAGAATTACCACTTGCCAGTTTCGCAGCGAGGCGACATCATTGCCTTTCGTTCGGCTGGAGCATACGGCGAAGTAATGTCATCGACCTACAACTGTCGCACACTGCCCCAAAGTTTCTTCGACACCGATTTCAAATAAAGTTCATACTCATTATACATAATATATAACAACTTCAAACAATGGAATTAGCAACTAAATATTCGCCTGAAGCCGTAGAAGGCAAATGGTACCAATATTGGCTCGACAACAAACTCTTTAGTTCAAAACCCGATGGTCGCCAACCCTACACAGTGGTGATTCCTCCTCCCAACGTAACGGGAGTTCTCCACATGGGCCACATGCTCAACAATACAATTCAGGACATCCTTGTACGCCGCGCACGTATGGAAGGAAAGAACGCTTGTTGGGTACCTGGCACAGACCATGCATCTATCGCAACCGAAGCCAAGGTCGTAGCTCGCCTCGCTGAACGCGGCATCAAGAAAGCCGACCTCACACGCGAAGAATTCCTGAAGCATGCCTGGGAATGGACCGACGAACACGGCGGCATCATCCTCAAGCAGTTGCGCCGTGTAGGTGCTTCTTGCGACTGGGATCGTACAGCCTTCACGATGGACGACGAACGCTCTGAAAGCGTTATCAAGGTATTCGTGGACCTCTACAACAAGGGGCTCATCTATCGCGGTGTGCGCATGGTGAACTGGGACCCTGCGGCTCAAACAGCACTCTCTGACGAAGAAGTTGTTTACAAGGAAGAAAACTCAAAGCTCTACTACCTCCGCTATATGGTAGAAGGCGATGCCGAAGGACGCTATGCAATCGTTGCAACCACACGCCCCGAAACCATCATGGGCGACACCGCAATGTGCATCAACCCCAACGACCCCAAGAACGAATGGTTGAAGGGCAAACGCGTCATTGTCCCCATCGTGGGTCGTAGCATCCCCGTCATCGAAGACGAATACGTTGACATCGAATTTGGTACAGGTTGCCTCAAGGTAACACCTGCTCACGACGTCAACGACTACATGCTTGGCGAAAAACACAACCTTCAGTCAATCGACATTTTCAACGACAACGGCACACTCTCTGAAGCAGCTGGCATGTACATCGGCATGGACCGCTTCGACGTTCGCCGTCAAATCGAGAAAGACTTGCAGGAAGCCGGATTGATGGAAAAGGTAGAACCCTACACTAACAAGGTAGGTTGTTCCGAACGTACAGGCGTTGCAATCGAACCCAAGCTCTCTATGCAGTGGTTCCTCAAGATGCAGCATTTTGCTGACCTCGCATTGCCTCCCGTAATGAACGATGAACTCAAGTTCTATCCTGCAAAGTATAAGAATACGTATCGCCACTGGTTGGAAAACATCAAGGACTGGTGTATCTCGCGCCAACTTTGGTGGGGCCACCGCATTCCTGCTTACTACCTCCCCGAAGGCGGATATGTCGTAGCAGCTACAGCCGAAGAAGCGTTGGCTTTGGCAAAGGAAAAATCAGGAAACACCAACCTCACACTTGCCGACCTCAAGCAAGACGAAGATGCGCTCGACACATGGTTCAGCTCATGGCTCTGGCCCATCTCGCTCTTCAAGGGTATCAACAATCCCGGCAACGAAGAAATCTCTTACTACTACCCCACAGCCGACCTCGTAACTGGTCCGGACATCATCTTCTTCTGGGTAGCACGTATGATTATGGCAGGTTACGAATACATGGGCGACATGCCTTTCCGCAACGTTTACTTCACTGGTATCGTGCGCGACAAGTTGGGTCGTAAGATGTCAAAGCCACTCGGCAACTCTCCCGACCCCCTCGACCTCATCGACACTTATGGTGCCGACGGTGTGCGCATGGGTATGATGTTCTCTGCACCTGCGGGCAACGATATCCTCTTCGACGACACACTCTGCGAACAGGGACGTAACTTCTGCAACAAAATCTGGAACGCCTTCCGCCTCATTAAGAGTTGGAATGTTGATGCTACAATCGAACTCCCCAAAACATCGCACGAAGCCAACGTTTGGTTTGCCGCACGTCTCCGTCAGAGCGCTGCTGAAATCAGCGACCTCTTCAAGAAGTATCGCCTCTCTGAAGCGCTCCACGAAGTGTACAGCCTCTTCTGGGACGACTTCTCTGCGTCATACCTCGAAATGATTAAGCCCGCTTACGGCAGCCCCATCGACTCGGCTACATATACTACAGCGCTCGGCTTCTTCGACCATTTGCTCCACCTGCTCCACCCCTTCATGCCCTTCATCACCGAAGAGTTGTGGCAGCACCTCGCTGAACGCAAGGAAGGCGAAAGCATCATGGTAAGCCCTCTTACCATCAACGAACCTTGCGAACACGACAATGCAATTCTCGAAGCAATGAACCACGCTAAGAATGTAATTTCAGGCGTAAGAGCCATCCGCAACAGCAAGAACATTCCCCAACGCGAATTGCTCAAGCTCTACGTAAAGCCCGCTAACCCCACCCCCGAGCTCACAGACCTCATCAAGAAATTGGCTGGCGTATCTGAAATTGAAACAACTACCGAACAACAAGCCGGCGCAATGACCTTCCTCGTGGGAACGACGGAATACGCAGTGCCCCTCGAAGGACTCGTTGACGCTGAAGCCGAACGCGAAAAAGCAATGGCTGAAATCAAGCGTCTTGAAGGTTTCCTCCTCGGCATTGAAAAGAAGCTGGGCAACGAACGCTTCGTGTCAAGTGCGCCCGTAGCAGTCGTTGAACTCGAACGCAAGAAGAAGGCTGACGCCGAAACTAAAATTGCGGCTTTACGCCAACAATGGGGATAATTTTAGAGTACAGAGAACGGAGAACAAAGTACAGAGTGCAGAGAACAGAGAACAGAGAACAGAGAACAGAGAACAGAGGATGAAGTACGGAGTACGGAGTACAAAGTACAGAAAACAGAGTGCAAAGTACAGAATACTAAGTGCAAAATACAGAATACTAAGTGCAAAGTACAGAGAACTACTACCATCCGGATGGCCTTTCTCATTTCTCCTTTCTCCTTTCAAAATGGTTTCTCATATCCCCTCTAAACAAAAAACCATCCTACAATGAAGTACGGTTTTGATAACGATAAATATCTGAGCATTCAATCCGAAAATATCAAGCAGCGCATTTCGCAATTTGGCGACAAGCTCTACCTTGAATTCGGAGGAAAGCTCTTCGACGACTACCACGCAAGCCGTGTACTGCCCGGATTCAACCCTGACAGCAAGCTCAAGATGCTTATGCAGCTCAGCGACTACGCCGAAGTCATTCAGGTAATCAGCGCCTTGGACATTGAGAAAAACAAGGTGCGCGGCGACTTGGGCATCACCTACGACGAAGACGTACTGCGCCTGCGCGAAGAATTCGGGCGCGTCGGACTCTACACTGGCGCAGTAGTCATCACGCACTACAACGGCCAATCCAGCGCCGACGCCTACCGCTCTCGCCTTGAGCGACAAGGCATCAAGGTGTGCTACCACTACACCATTGAGGGCTATCCTAACAACGTAGCACTCATCGGTTCGGACGATGGTTTCGGACGCAACGACTATGTTGAAACAACCCGCCCGCTCGTAGTAGTAACAGCACCCGGCCCTGGCAGCGGAAAGATGGCTGTGTGCCTCAGCCAGCTTTACCACGAAAACAAACGCGGTGTAAAGGCTGGTTACGCAAAGTTCGAAACGTTCCCCGTGTGGAACCTTCCACTCAAACATCCCGTCAACATCGCTTACGAGGCAGCAACAGCCGACCTCAACGATGTCAACATGATTGACCCCTTCCATCTCGAAGCCTACGGCAACGTAGCTGTGAACTACAACCGTGACATTGAGATTTTCCCCGTGCTCAATGCCATCTTCGAAAATATCTACGGCGAAAATCCCTACAAATCGCCCACTGACATGGGAGTCAACATGATTGGCTTCTGCATGAGCGCAGAGGACGTGTGTTGCGACGCTGCGCGCGACGAAATCATCCGCCGCCACTACGATGCCCTCAATCGCTACGCCCTCGGCGCTGACAACGAGCACGAGGTCAACAAGATTGCGCTCATCATGAAGCAAGCCAAGCTCACAACGGAATACCGCCGCACAACGGTGGCTGCGCGCGACCGCAAGGAACTTTGGAACTGCCCGGCCATCGCCATCGAACTTCAGGACGGAACAATCATTACCGCAGGCTCCAGCGAACTCTTAGGCCCCAGCGCAGCGCTTATCCTCAATGCCACAAAGCATCTTGCAGGCATCCCCCACGAGGTAAAGCTCATTCCGCAAAGCATGATTGAGCCAATACAGCGCACCAAGGTGTCGTTCCTTCACGGTAAGAATCCACGCCTGCACACCGACGAAGTGCTCGTGGCGCTCTCCGTACTCAGCACAACCGACGACAACTGCCGCCGCGCGCTCGACCAATTACCTAAATTCGATGGTTGCCAGGTTCACTCCACCGTGATGCTCAGCGAAGTCGATCGCAAAATTTTCAAGAAACTCGGAGTAGGGCTTTCATGCGACCCTGTGAAAAAGTAAATACACTTGAATTTACTTTTACTAAAAAAACAATACAAAGAGGGTGTGTCAAAATGCTAAATTTTGGCACACCCTCTTAAGTTGTGTTAGAGTGAGTAAACATATCCTCCTCTCTCCATACGAATTGATAAAAAGAAAAGAGGATGTGAATTTCAATTCACATCCTCAATTTGCTTAGTGGGCAAAGATGGATTCGAACCACCGAAGGCGTAAGCCAGCAGATTTACAGTCTGCCCCATTTGGCCACTCTGGTATTTGCCCAATCACAACCTCAAGTTGTTTGCTTAACGCTTATCTCTTGATTGCGATGCAAAATTACTACTTAGTTTTGTAACTGCCAAGAGAATTCTGCCATTTTTATCGCAGAAAGTGCAAATTCTTTTCCTTTATTACCAATTTTGCCAACTGTACGTTCCAAAGCTTGTTCTTCATTGTTTACTGTAAGCACTCCATAGATAATAGGAGTATCGGCAGTAGCATTGATTTGTGCGATACCCTGCGTTGTACCCTGGCATATATAATCAAAATGTGGAGTGTCGCCCTTAATAACACAACCAATGGCGATTACAGCATCGAGATAACCACGCTTTGCAAGTTGCGAACTGGCATAAATAAGTTCAAAACTTCCGGGAACACACTCTATCGTGATGCTGGAAGGATCCACCCCATACTGTTTGAGCGTTTCAACGGCTCCCTCAAGGAGTTTGTCTGTAATATGGTTGTTCCACTCTGTTACAACAATTCCGAAGCGATATTGCGAAGCGTCGGGAATATTTTGACTTGCTTGACCAAGATAAGAAAAGGATGACATAACTACTATTTTGATTATAATGTTAAAATAAAAACGAACGGATAGACAAGGAAGTTTTATATATTAATCTTGCTTGCCTACCCGTCTTTTCTCTAAAAGGGCAAAAGTAATTATTTGAATACTCAACCTGCCCTTATTATGTTACTTGCTTGCGCGCTGAATATACTTGTCGATTTCTGCAGCGAAAGCGGCATTTCCTACCGATGTAACAGCAGCCACCTGAGCTGTAGGATAATCGTTCTTAATCTGTTCGTAAAGTTTGAGAGCTTCAGCAGCATTACCCTGACTTTCAAGAAGCTTACCAGCTTCGAGCAAACACATGGGGCTCAAAGCGTTGTTGTCAGCTTGAGCAGCAGCATCCTTGAATGTGCTTACAGCCTTATCAAGATTGCCTTCTGCCGCATAGCAGTTCGCCAATGCGTAGAGCGCCATTGCTGATACAGACTGGTCACCCTTCGTATCGAAATCTTCGAGACAATTGATTGCCTCTGCATATTTATTTTGATGAGCATAGCAAAGACCTGCATAAAGCTTAGCGAGATTTCCGCCATTTGTACCTGCATACTCATCAGCAATCTTCAAGTAACCGAGGAAAGTTGCTTCGCCATCGAGTGCTGTTGCATAATCACCTGATGCAAGATAACCAAGTCCCTGTGTACACAAAGACTGTGCACGCTCTTCGCGGGGTTCCTGATAAAGTTTAGTGTAGCCTAAGTAAGCACCAATCACAACGAACAACGTAACTGTTATTCCGATAAGGCTTTTCTTGTTTGTTTCCAACCACGCGCTGCTTGTCGCAAGTGCTTCTGCAGTGGGGTCTTCGGGGGTATTAACGTTCTTTTTCATAATGAAAGTTTGTGTGTTTTAATATTTCGAGGGCAAAAGTAATGATTTTCGGTTGAATCATAAAGAATATTACGGTGTTTTTTCCAAAAATATGAAAATTAGCGAAAGTTTACTCCTTATTTGTTGCATAAAGGATTACTTTTGGAGTTCTTGAGAGTTGAGAGATAAGACTGCGAAGCTGATGAGCGTACCTAACAACTCATCTACTTATTTAAGATTTATCATTCGGATTAATCCCCCATCCGTTTATATAAACAATCTGGATAGTTCTCAAAACCTTAAAGCGTAGCGACCTTACAACCTCATAACCTCATTCAACTAAAGTTTGCGAAAGTTGAGTATAATTTAATAAATTCCCAAAACCGTTTTGATTATTTTCGAGCATTTCAATTTTTGCCCCTAAAATTGGACTTGCAAAAATCACTTTTTTGTAAGTTAAGAAATAGCAAAAGTGGGTGCTAAACTGTTAACTTTTGTAAAAATGACGCGAAATGCAGATTTGGAGATCGCCGATTTTTGTTGTATATTTGCATAAAGATGATGGAGGGCAGCGATGCTCTCCTTTTTTTATGACCTTCCTCCTGAAAACTTCCTTTGAAGAAGGATTTTTTTCCTTTGAAGTAAGAAATTTTTCCTTTGAAGAAAAACTTTTTTCTTTTGAAGAAGGAAAATTTCCCTCAATTTTCCGAAAATTTTCGTTAAACTTCCTAAGAAATTCTTAACAGAAGTTAAAGTTTTAAACTTTTTTACTTTTTGAGCAGCGTTAAGGGATGTTAAAAAAAACTTGACAACGATTTTGTCAAGTTTTTAGTAAACAAGCAAGGAGAAAGGAGAAATCAGAAATGAGAAATGAGAAATGAGAAATGAGAAATCAGAAATGAGAAATGAGAAATGAGATACCATCCGGATTGATTTCCTTAAAACCTCACAAGCAAAGCGACCTCATAACCTTAAAACCTTAAAACGAAGTTGTGCACTTGCTAAACTTAAATAATCTTTTTTAAGTTACTTATTGAATAAGTAAAAAGAAAGTATCAGCATTTTTATGTAAGTTTGCATTTTAAAACAATTCCATTTTCATTTTTGAATAAAATCTCATGAAGTTAGAAAAGCTTTCGTTGCTCAACTACCGCAATATAACAGAATCTACCCTGCAACTTTCGCCCAACGTGAATTGCATTGTAGGACGAAATGGTATGGGCAAAACGAATGTGCTGGATGCCATATTTTATCTTTCATTTTGTAAAAGTAACAACGGCTGTGCTGATGCTCAAAACGTAAAACACGACACAGACTTCTTTATGCTCCGAGGCGAATACATTCGCGAAGACGGAGGACGAGAACAAATCGACATTAGCATGAAACAAGGACTGCGCAAGCGCATTCGACGCGGAGAAAAGGAGTACAAACGACTATCGGAGCATTTAGGAAAAATCCCCCTCGTAATGATTGCGCCAAGCGATGAGCACCTCGTAGGAGGAGGCGCTGAAGAACGACGCAAATTTATGGATATGGTGATAGCGCAGTACGACAGTCGCTATGTGGAATCGTTGGTGCGCTATGAACAAGCTCTCAAGCAGCGCAATACGCTACTGAAGCAAGAAACAGGCTTTGACCTGCAAGTGATGAGCGTTGTAGAAGAAATGATGAGTATGGATGCAGCTTATATCTACGACTGCCGAACAAAATTTATTAATGAATTCCAAGAGCTTTTTCAGCAATTATACGACCGCCTCTGCGACGGAGCAAGCGAAAAAGTGAAAATAGAATACACCTCACACATTTCGAGAGGGCCACTCCACGCACAACTTGAAAGTTTCAGAGAAAAGGAGCGCATCATTGGCTATACGCTCCATGGCACTCATCGCGACGATCTGAACCTGCTACTCTCTGAACACCCACTGCGCTACGAAGGATCGCAAGGTCAACGAAAAACGTATGTCATCGCGATGAAATTAGCTCAATTCCTATTTTTAAAGGAAAAAGGAAAAGGACGCATGCCCATCCTGCTGCTCGACGACATATTTGACAAACTCGATGCAGGCAGAGTAGAACGCATCGTAGAATATGCCACAAGCGATGATTTAGGACAAATATTCATCACCGACACTAACCGAGAGCATATCGACCAACTGCTTGCGCGAACACATAAGGACTACAAACTATTCTACGTAGAAAACGGAATAATTTCTGAAAACTAACAAAATGGAACGCCGCAAAACAGAAAACCTTACCGACGTCCTGCTGCGCTACCTGCGACAAGAGGGACTTGAAACGCCCCTCAACGAACATCGTCTCATAGAGGCATGGGAGGAAGTGGCAGGCCCGGTCGTAGCCCGATACACAAGCGGAAAACGAATTTACAATCAAGTGCTCTACGTGCAAATAACTTCGTCCGTCGTTAGAGCCGAGTTGCAAATGCGCAGAGCATTTTATATTAGCGAGTTAAACAAAAAAGTGGGCGCAGCCGTAATCACAGATATTAATTTTCATTAATGGCAAGAGAGGAGCGCACCTGTCTGCAACACACCAAAGATTATGTTCGATAATCACAACGAAAGCAAATTAAAATTGGCCCTCCAACATCAATTATTGCTATTGGATGGCGCTATGGGGTCGTTATTACAACAGCAAGGTTGGAACACCATACAACCTGAATGCCTAAACATAGAAAAGCCAGAAGTGATCGCCAACATCCACAAAAAATACCTCGAAGTTGGCGCTAATATCATTACGACCAATACATTCTCTGCCAATCGAATAACTCTTGCTGAACTGGGAATGGCAAACGAGGCGTACCAACTGGCTTACTCGGGAGCTCGCATTGCACGAACCGTTGCTGATGATTGGACTGAAAGGACTTCCGCCCCATGTTTCGTAGCCGGAAGTATGGGCCCCACAAGACATAGCCTCACATTAGGCGATGAGAATAAAACAGTATCATTCGACCAAATGGCTGCTGCTTATGCCGAACAGGCAGAAGGGCTTATAGAAGGAGGAGCAGACATCCTGCTCATCGAAACAGCCTTCGACACACTCAACGTCAAAGCTGCATGCGTCGGAGCCTACACAGCCATGCAGAAGTCTGGGAAAACCATCGATTTATGGATTAGCATAACGATTAACGACGCTGCAGGGCGAATGCTTGCCGGGCATACCGTTGAAGACTTTTACAAAGTTGCGGCAGCCTTACGACCACTTGTGATTTCCATTAACTGCGGAGGCGGTGCCAAAATGATGGCACCATTCATTGAGCGACTCTCTAAAATAGCCCATTGCTTCGTTGGAGCATACCCCAATGCAGGTTTCCCAAACGAATTTGGAAAATACGAGCAACAACCACAAAGCATGGTAGAAGAACTCAGCCATCTGCTGAAGGAAAGATGCCTGAACATTATAGGAGGATGCTGCGGAACTACCGAACAACACATTAAAGCCTTGCGCGAATACATTGATGACGAAAACATCATGCCACGACAGCTACCAATACCTTCGGAAAACAACGAAGACTTCACTGTCGTGGGTGAAAGATGCAATGTATTGGGCTCTAAAGCGTTTGCAAAAGTCATTGAGAATGGCGACTATGAAGCTGCCATATCCGTTGCTTGCCGTCAGGTAGAGCAAGGAGCCCATGTTATAGACTTTAACTTAGACGCCCCTATGCTGAACGCACAGGGCGAAATGAAAACACTCATGAGCTTGATTCCTGCCATCCCCGCCTTAGTTGGGAAAACACTCATGATCGACTCGTCCGACTGGAGCGTGATACAAACCGCTCTTCGCTCAACGCCCAATAAAGTCATCATCAACTCCATCTCATTAAAAGAAGGAGAAGACACCTTTATTCAACGTGCAAAAGAAGCTCTTGTTTTTGGCGCCGACATCGTAGTCATGGCTGCTGATGAATCGGGGCAGGCCGTGAGCTACGACCATCGTATGGAGGTGTGCCGACGCGCTTATCGCATACTTACAGAAAAGTTAAACTACCCTGCAAACCGAATTATCTTCGACCCCAATATGCTAGCAGTGTGCACCGGAGTTGAAAGCCACAACAGCTATGCAATGGACTTCTTAAGGACCACACGCTCCCTACGCGAAGAAATGCCGGAAGTTCGCATCATTGCCGGTGTCAGCAATCTGTCATTCTCCTTCCGCGGTTCGAATGCGTTTAGAGAAGCCATGCATGCCGTATTCCTCGACCATGCTCGCCATGCCGGAATGAATATGGCTATCGTAAACCCCGCTTCGCCCTTAACCGGAAAAGAGGTTGACGACGAACTGAAATCACTCTTCGACCGACTCATGCTAAGTGGCGAAGACGTAACTGCCGAACTCTCTGATTGGGCGGAACGAATGAAATCAGCCGGCAAAGCCCAACCCATGCCATCTGCAATTACGACGCAATACCTGACAGCCGAGCATCGCATAGAACTCGCAATAGAACAAGGCACAGCTGCCCATGTTGATGATGCCATTGCTGAATTACTCAAGACGCTGTCGCCAATAGGAATCGTTGAGGGCGCGCTAATGCGAGCGATGGAAAAAGTGGGACAAAAATTTGGCGCTGGAGAGATGTACCTACCCCAAGTTGTTAAGTCTGCACAAACGATGAAGCAAATTGTCAGCACATTAGAGCCCTTAATAGAGATAGACAAGACATCGCAGCAAAATGCACCTACAGCGCTTTTAGCCACCGTAGAAGGCGACGTTCACGACATTGGGAAAAACATCTGCGCTACCATCCTGCGCTGCAATGGATTCAACGTCGTAGATTTAGGGATAATGGTAAAAACACAAAGCATCGTTGACGAGGCCATACGACTTCAACCTCAACTCATAGGTCTCAGCGGACTCATTACTCCATCGCTTTCGCACATGATAGAGGTTGCTCGCCAACTCGAACGCAAAGGTATCAAGGTTCCGCTCTTCATCGGTGGCGCAACTACATCTGCAAAACACACTGCGCGCTTCATTGCAACAGAATATTCATCGCCCGTAGTATGGACCAACGATGCTTCGCAATTTGCACTGACAGCACTACGAATTCTCAATGCAGACGACGCCCACATTTTCATCGAAAATTTACACAAAGAACAAAAACTACTGCGTGAAGACAGCACAGCGCCTGCAAATATAAAATCCCTAAGCGAAGCGCGCAAAGCCAAGGTTCACCTGAATTTCGATTAACGAAACAACCATCACTACTCATACATGCGATTTACCTTATTCGTTATTTTGCTATTGTTCGCACAAATTGCAACGGCATTCGTAAGAATTAAAGACGGACAATTTTGTGCAAACAACATTCCGGCCCCAATTGTGGGCATCAATATCGGAATACAACATGCGAATCCACCCACATTCAAACTCCTGCACAATATTGGTTTTAATGCTGTGCGCGTCAGAGTGGATGATTTAAAACAACTAAAACCTATACTCAAAATTGCACGTAAAAATCATATCTACCTACTCATTGTGCTCAACGAAAAGGCCGACCTACAATTAGTGCAAAAATATACCAAGCGAACCGAAATCCTTGCTTGGGAAACTTCTACACTGCAACAAGCACAATTCATCAAACAAATTGATGCCAACCACCTCGTTTGCACAAGTGCACCAGAAGAACTATACACTCGCAACACACACAAACGCGAACAGCAGGAGCGCAGCAAATACATTGATTTCTTGACACTACAGCTCCACCCTCTCGACTACAAATGGGTATCGCCAACAAGTCTTTACATGGGCTTGAACAATGCCTTTCTACAGACCACATCGTACGTCAATGAACTACAACGCACGGCTTCATTCAACAACAAACCCTTGGTCGTAACCTCGTGCAGCTACCCTCGCGACAAAATGTTTCGCTACGAAGATAGCACAACGCTCAATCGAAATGCCTACTTCTCCACCGTGCTCTATATGACGAAACAACAAGGGAATGAGTCACCCAGTATTGCAGGCTGTTTCTTCACACAATGGGCTATGCCGTCAGAAATAACCGACGACACACCCAAAAACACAGCAACACAATCCATCTATGCAACAGACTCTGCAACCATCAGCCTTATACAAAAAAAATAAAGTTATTATAAATAAACAAACATTCTATCGCCATGAAAAATATTAATTGGGGATTCATCGGCTGCGGTGAAGTCACTGAAAAGAAGAGTGGACCTGCATTCTCGCTTATAGAAGGTTCCAACGTTGTAGCTGTAATGAGCCGTAGCGCAGAAAAAGCAAAATCGTATGCCGAGCGCCATGGAATCAAACATTGGTACACCGACCCTCAGGCTTTGCTTGACGACCCCTTGGTCAATGCTGTGTACATAGCAACTCCGCCCTCTACACATGCAACTTTTGCCATCATGGCTATGAAAGCCGGAAAACCTGTTTATGTAGAAAAGCCCATGGCTGCCAACTACGAAGACTGCTGCCGCATCAATCGTATTTCTGAAACGACCGGAATGCCCTGCTTCGTAGCCTACTACCGACGATACCTCGAATACTTCAAAAATGTAAAAGCACTCGTTGAGCAAGGCGAAATTGGTAATGTCATCAATGTGCAAATCCGTTTCGCTGTTCCTCCCCGCGATCTCGATTACAACTCAAAGAACCTCCCTTGGCGTGTACAAGCCGACATTGCCGGCGGAGGCTACTTCTACGACCTTGCCCCTCACCAAATCGACCTTCTGCAGGGTATGTTTGGGCCTATTATCGAAGCAGAAGGATTCACCGCCAACCGAGGCGGACTCTATACGACCGAGGACAGTGTGAGCGCCTGTTTCCGATTTGCTAACGGTGTCCCCGGGTCGGGAAGTTGGTGTTTTGTAGCGCATGAGTCTGCAAGGGAAGACAACATTCAGATTATAGGCGACAAAGGGTCAATAAGTTTCTCCGTTTTCACCTACAGCCCCATTCAACTCCACACGCAGAACGGCACCCAAACAATTAAGGTAGAAAATCCCCAGTATGTGCAATTACCTCTTATTAAAAACGTAGTGGAACATCTGCAAGGCAACGCCATCTGTACCTGCGACAGCATCAGTGCTACGTCCGTCAACTGGGTTGTGGACAGAATACTCAACAAAATTTAAAACAAACCTTTCTCCGCGCCCAACACACCGATATAGTTCACCCCATTGTTTCACCACATGAGAATCTGCATCACGTTATTATCATTCTTACTATCGTTCACCGCTGTCGGGCAAACCACACTGCCCGACACTTTAGCGCATGCATCCGACACACTGCAAACAAACAACACAGAACTTTGGGGAACAATTACGAATGAAATAGGCAAAGTGGCTGGTTCTGTAAAAACCGGAGTAAAGAAAAAAGTAAAGGAGCTCAACTCCTTCGACCGAAACTACATCGAGACAAATTATTACAACTACTCTGCCATGCTGCAAAACACAAACTACTGGCAGCAATACAGATTCTCGGCAGAAAACAATTTGGGTGTCAAGCAAACCATCAATCTATCTCCGCGCCCAGCCTTTAAAGTCGGTCCCTACTTCGGATGGCGATGGATTTTCCTTGGATACACTATGGACATAGGCAAAGCCCGAAAAAACACGGAATTCAACCTTTCTCTCTATAGTGCGAAAGTGGGATGCGACCTCGTACACATCAAGAACAAAGCGGATTATAAAATAGGAAAAATCAATGGTTTTGACGGACTTCATTCCAACGCAATGAATGGTCATAGTTTTGACGGACTTAAGGCATACTCTACTATGGCAAACGTGTATTACGTTTTCAACCACAAGCATTTCTCCTATCCCGCAGCCTATGCCCAAAGCACAGTGCAACGCATCAGTGCAGGTTCCTTCATTCTTGGATTGCGCTACGAATACCACAAGTTGCGTTTTGACCACACACGACTTCCCTATGCCCTGCAATTCGACGAACAAGGTGCAGACAGACTGCTTCCCGCTATGAAAATCGACAAAATCAAATACTACAATGCGGCGCTCAGCTTCGGCTATGCTTACAATTGGGTATTTGCCAAGAACTTTCTCTTCAACATCTCGCTCACTCCAGCCATTGGATACAAAAAGACCATCGGCACTCCGTGGGACAAATCAGTTCTGATTGAGGACGTAAAATCCTTCAACATCGATTTTACAGGACGCACAGCCATCGTTTGGAACAACACACGCACCTATGCCGGAGCGTCCTTCATCACGTACGGATACGGCTACAAAAAGGCACACTTTAACTTCCGCAACTTTGTAAACTACCTCAACATCTATGTAGGTATCAACTTCCACCGCAAAAGTCAATATCGAAAGCAATAACATTTAATAATGAAAGTCGATACAAACAAACGAATAATAGTAAGCATAAATTAAAGAGGACACTGCAAATTCATTATCAATATACGAATTTGAGTGTCCTCTTTTTATGATTTAGCAGAAATCTGGAGAAAATAACCTAATTTATATAGTTGCAAAAAAAGTATTTTGGGATGCCTTCCAAACAAGTTACGCTCCAACAAAGATAAAGTTTTTCCAATACACCACCCCACACACTTACTTAGTCGCAACTGCTCCAAGCGCAATGCTACGCGGCTCACTCCAATACGGCGCCTAACGGAAATAGGCAAACCGGCGAGCGAACGCATGGCAGCACGCGTCTTCCGTAAAAAATCTTCGTTTCTATCAATACCCGTATGGAGCAACGGATTGTCGATATGGAGCACACTATGGCCTCGCGCCTCCAACTCAAATCCTAACAACACATCCTCGTAACCATATTCCTTCAACGAATTTCTAAACCCAATACTAAGCATAACATCCCTGCGCGCCATGAAATTAAAAGTACTGAATCTATCGTATGGCACCTGGTTTCTCTGCACTACACTACGCATGGGTTCTGCTGCTTTTTCATAATAAAAACGCAATTCACATCCCGTAGGGCATTCATCATAATTGAGCAAATCGCCACACAACACATCCGCCACAAAACGCGACTCCCAATAATTGCGCACATATTCGTCGCTAACAACTTGCGCATCGTCGTCAATCATCACCACCCACTCTCCACACGCCTCATTCAACAAACGGTTGCGCACTGTTGCCCTACCACTATTCACACCACCACTTATCCAGCGAACGCCTCGAAGTTCACTACACCCCTTTTTCACATGCTCAGCCAAATCTGTATCCGACGAACCATCGTCTAATACAACAACTTCGTAAGCAAATTCATTTTCTTCCTCCAACAGTTTCTCACACTGCTTAACTAAAGTCGATATAAGATTCAGACAATCAAAGTTATACGTAGGTATTAATATAGAAAGCATAGTGTTTATGTAAATTTAGGTTGACAAAATTATACAAAAGAAAGGGGATTTTGAAAAAAAAGAGCATTTTTTCATTAATAAAACGCATTTTGAACAATGAAACAATTATTTTTGCACAAAATTTTTAAGAAACACTTTAATAATCAATTCACTTTTATGGTAAACAAAGCAGGCGAACTCGCTGGAAAAATTTGGGCCGCACTTAGCGAAAATGGTCAGTTAACAGGTAAGGAACTTAAGAAAGTAATCAAGGCTAAAACAGAAAAGGATATGTTCCTCGGTCTTGGTTGGTTGCTCCGCGAAGACAAGATTGAAATCGCAGAACTCGAAAAGGACATTACAGTAACACTTAAGTAATAAGACAAGGTTTGTGTTATAAGGCACAAAACTTATGAGTAATATGTAAAGACAAGAATATTGTTAGGAATCTCATAGATAACAATTCCTCTTTCGCTTTTTACATCTTACCTACACAAATAAATGAGGGTATGTCAAATTGCCAAGGCAAAATTCTGACATACCCTCATTTATTTATATATAGTTTCTAAATTCATTTTTCGTCTTCAGGAAGTGAGAATATCATTGTCGTCGCACCAATCGTAATAATATCGCCCGTTTCAAGACGTGCCTGCTCCTTAGGCGCCAATAGGTGGGTTCCAAGGAATGTACCAGTATTGGAAGGTGCATCGCGCAGCGTAAAGACGACATCACCAGTAGGACGCTGAACAACTTTTATTACACAATGCGTAGTGTCAACACTCGGATCCACTGTCTTTATCGGTGAATTTGCCTTTGTGCCCTTGACAAAGCGCCCAACTACATTTTCGCCTTCATAAAGAGGAATTTCTTGCTTGAAATGGAATGCATTTTCTACCACTGTAAGCCAACCGAGAACCGGAGTTTCTGTTTCCTCATCTTCTTCGTCCTCTATTTGCTCAACAGGTTTTGGAGCGGGGATTCTCAGTTTAAACTGCTTATGGCACTCAGGACATTCAAAAACAAGACTTCGTCCGGGTTCATATTGCGTTTCATCAAAAAGAATGGCTTCATCGCACTTCGGACAACGTATGCGCTTCATAAGTTATTAGGAGAAATAAATAAGAAGATAGAACTTTATTTTTTCAAAACCCACGCTTCATCGTACCCCGACATTGAATCTCTAAGCTTACGAAGTGCACCGACAGCTTCAGCCTCTGTGGAGTAATTGCCGACTACAACTCTAAGTACGCCTTGCTTTTCAAATATAGAGGCTTCAAGTCCTTGCTCAACAAGTTTTGAAATCAAACGTTCTGCATTGCTACGAGGCACGCAACTGCAAACTACAATTGTATAAACCTTTGCTTGCTTAACCGAGATATTACTATCCGTTTCTGCAGTTTCGTGCAACGTCTCAACGACGGGAGCCTCCTGCTGCAGAGTTGACACAGACTCGTCTTCCATTATGATTCGTGGTTCAAGAGTAGCTTGTTTCGCAGGGGCTGCAAACACATCAGTAGCAAGGAATGTTGCTTGCTGCAAATGAGTAGCAGACGTATTGCTTACAGGCACTGACCATGCAAAATAACATACCAGCATGACGATGGCTGCTGCAAGATAGTTTACAACCTCTTTGCGCAAGCGAATCGTATAATAGCGTGCTGCATCAGTCTGTGGCACAATAGTCGCTTGCACCACTTCGTTCGTCGCTTCCTTCACCTCAGAATCTTCCACCGCTACGACGCTCTTCACTTGCAATGCATCTAAACCATAGAGTGCAGGCGAAAGCGCACCAGCTTCATTAGGCTGAAACGTATAAACTCCCTGAACAGAAAGACACAATGTACCTACACCATGAAGTACATACGTGCCCTCACGAAGGAGTTTTTCCTTCATTTCAGCAACAGCCATCTTAACGCGCACAAGGGCTTCGCCATACCCAATGCCATAGGCTGACATGTAAGATTGTACCAACATGCCATCGTTTGCCGTAAGGTGGGGATTGAACTTAACGCTTCTATAAGGAGGCAAGAATAAGTTTTCTTCCTCTATAAAGCGTGCCGAAACATATTGCGTAATAAATCCTCCAAATTCGGGGATAATTACACAATGATGTTGCAACAACAAACTTTCAATATGTCGAGATAAATGAAGCACTGTTATAGTAAATGTTTAGGTTCTATTAAAAAAGCAAGATATATATATCGCTAAGAACGAATGTGTCTCTCAAAAAAATATGCACCACGATTCAAAAAAACTTCATGGTTAAGGAACGTCTGCTAAAAAACAACAGGAACGCAAGTAAAGAGAACACCATTGTTAACTCACTTCAATCTCTGCGTTTATTAATTAGCCGACATAAAGTTTTCAAGGAAACGTACGTCGTTTTCAGAGAAAAGACGAAGGTCCTTCACTTGATACTTTAAGTTAGTAATACGTTCGACTCCCATACCAAAGGCGTATCCCTTATAGACTGTAGAATCAATACCGCATGCTTCGAGTACGTTAGGGTCTGTCATGCCACATCCAAGGATTTCAACCCACCCTGTGTGCTTACAGAAACTACATCCCTTTCCACCACAGATATTGCACGAAATATCCATTTCGGCAGAAGGCTCTGTAAAGGGGAAGTAAGAGGGGCGCAAACGAATTTTAGTTTCAGGACCAAACATTTCCTGCGCAAACGTAAGGAGCACCTGCTTAAGGTCGGTAAACGAAACGTCCTTATCAACGTACAATCCTTCTACCTGATGGAAAAAGCAGTGAGCACGCGCTGAAATCGCTTCGTTACGATATACGCGACCCGGACATATCACGCGGATAGGAGGCGCCGTAGTTTCCATCACACGACTTTCAATCGAACTTGTGTGCGTGCGGAGAATAACATCCGGATGTGCTTCAATAAAGAATGTATCCTGCATATCGCGCGCTGGGTGGTCGTCTGCAAAATTCATCGAACCAAACACATGCCAATCGTCTTCTACTTCAGGACCTTCTGCCATCGCAAATCCCAAACGTGCGAAGATGTCAAGAATTTCGTGCTTTACAATCGAAAGTGGATGACGTGTACCCAACTTCACGGGGTAAGGAGTACGCGTAAGGTCAACATCTGTCAAATCATCGTCTGTCGTTGCGATGTTAAGACGAAGTTCTGCCAATTTTTCTTGCAAAGCCGTTTTGAGTTCGTTGATTCGCATACCAACTTCACGTTTCTGCTCACCAGGAACATTACGAAACTCCGCCATCAGTTCGTTAAGAAGTCCTTTTTTTGAAAGGTATTTGACACGAAGTGCTTCAAGCTCTTGCTCGTTAGACGCTGCGAGCATAGCCACTTCGCCCATTAAAGTTTCAATTCTTTGTAACATACTTATTATTTAGGAAAAGAAATAAAGGTTTAAATAATCAAGTGCTACAAAATCTATCAAGCACCTGCTCATTTATTTAAAACGCAATACCATCGCTCACGTTTATACAACCCTCAAAGGCAATATTAACATAAGCAATGCTTTTTCACTGCAAAGATATACAATTATTTTTAAAAAAGGTAGTCTTCTTTTTAAGAAAAGAGTTACTTTTGCTTTTGTAAAAATAAAAAAGATGAAGAACACCTCGTTTCTATCCATACTTTTACCCTTGTTTTTTATTATCTGCATAGCTTCTTGTTCTGAAGTAAAGAAAGGGGAATCAGCTGTTTCGATAGTTGATAGAATCAGTATGCAAAAGGACAGCTTCGCCCTTCCGGCTGAAGAGCATCCGCTATCGAGAAACAATGATGGCGTTTTTGACGACTTTTTCTACAATTTTGTTGTTGATGAAGATTTCAGATTGACGCGCATCCAATTCCCACTTCCCAACGTACACTTCGGACAGTGCACTTCCATCAAACAAAACGAATGGAAAAATGCAGCGCCCATTGACGAATGCAAAATTTACGCCATCCTGTATTCATCACACACAGACTTTGGCGCAGAAAAAGACACTACCATACGAGAAGTTGAAGTCGATATTATCCACTTAAAAAACGATCGTATTCAGCAACTCTTTTTCGAATGCCACAACAAAAAATGGATGCTTAGCAAAATGCGCACCATGATTACGCGTGCACACACCAACAACAGTTTCTTTGATTTTTACACAAATTTCGCTAACGACAGCACATTCCGGCAACAACACATAAAGAATCCTTTTCATTTCAAAACCGAAGACGAATACTCCAACGAATCCATTGAAGGAAGCGTCAATGCTGAAGCATGGGCGGAATATAGTCCGGAACTGCCCGACAACATCCTCGTTTGTATCAATTATGGGAAGAAGAACCACACATCAAACGAACGTTTCCTGATTCTGTCTGACCTTTCCGCAGGACTTTCAACAACACTGAAATTCAAGAAAATACGCAACAGTTGGATGCTTACAAACTTGGAAAATTACTAAACTCAGCATTCTTAAATTCATCGTAAAAGACTTCTTCACACGCCGACATACCACAATGATTCATCGCTATAAAAACTACGACCTAACCCAACATAACACATTTGGAATTACCGCCTTCTGCAACACTTTTGTAGAATACGAAAGCGTTGAGGATTTACAACATTTTCTGCAGGACGAACCCAACTTTCTGCAAACGCCCTATTTGCATATTGGAGGTGGGAGCAATTTGGTTTTCACCAGCGACTTTGCAGGAACTATACTGCACTCATGCATTAAGGGAAAGAAAGTAACTGACTATACCGACCACGTCATAGTAAAAACTGGTAGCGGAGAAAACTGGGATGAATTTGTAGCATGGTGTATTGAGAATAAATATTATGGTTTAGAGAATCTGTCATTAATTCCGGGCGAAGTGGGCGCCTCAGCGGTTCAAAACATCGGAGCGTATGGTTCTGAAGTAAAAGACTTCATCACCGAAGTCGAAGCAATAAACCTTTCCACTGGAGAGCGCCATTTGTTCAGCGCAAACGAATGCCAATATGCCTACCGACACAGCATTTTCAAAGACAAATTAAAAGGCCAGTTTGCAATAACCCACGTCTCATTCAAATTAACGAAATCATTTTGCCCCAATATATCCTACGGAGCACTACAAACTTCACTTAACGAAAAGGGCATTACGAATCCTACGGCTCAAGATGTCAGAAAAACTGTTATTGAAGTTCGCAGTCAAAAACTCCCCGACCCTTCTATTTTAGGCAATGCCGGGTCATTTTTCATGAATCCCGTCATCAGCGAAGAACATTTTTTCAAACTCAAGACCTGCTACCCCAACATCCCCAACTATCCTACCAACAACGGCATTAAGATACCGGCAGGATGGCTTATAGAACAATGCGGTTGGAAAGGGAAAAGAGTGGGCAACGCTGGAGTTTACGAAAAACAAGCACTCGTACTTGTCAACCATGGCGGTGCTGATGGCAATGAAATTAAAAATCTGGCTCAAACTATTGCAAACGATATAGAACAGAAATTTGGCATCAGCCTTTGCCCCGAAGCCAATTTTATATAAACAATAGAAGTTTCGCAAGTGCACAACTTTGTAGGTTCTAAGATCGCTCCGTTAAAGAACATAGAACAGAGTACAACTGCCATATTTAAGGTTATGAGGTTCTAAGGTCGCTTCGCTCGTGAGGTTGTAATACTATGCAGCGTGCAAGCAAGTAGTCATGACTGACCATCTCGTCAACTCGTACCTAACAACTCGTTGACTATTTTAAAAGGAACCTATCTTGCTATATTTCAAAACCACCTTCCATAAATGACTATCACGTTTTTAGGAACAGGCACATCGACAGGAGTACCTCAGATAGGATGTACATGCAAAGTCTGCCAATCAGCTGATGTTCGCGACAAGCGTTTTCGCTCTTCCATCTTCATCCAAACCGACGACAATCAGCGCATCCTCATCGATTGCACCCCTGACTTTCGCTCACAACTCCTTTCCTACATAAAACCGCAATGCCCTCCTCCACACGAATCGTTGCCCTTATGGGAAATACATGCCCTACTTATCACACACGGACATGCCGACCATATAGGCGGTCTCGATGACCTACGCCCTGAAGCGCTCTTTGGCAATGTCCCCCTCTACACGGAAGAAAATGTTGCCAACGAATTACGCAAAAGGCTTTACTATTGCTTTTCCGAGAATCCCTATCCAGGCATCCCTGCCATGGAACTTCGCACAATAAACGCTGGCGAGGAATTTATCATTGGTAAAACAAGAATCATGCCACTCCGAGTGATGCACGGCAACCTCCCTATTTTAGGTTTTTGCTTTGAAAAAAAGTTTGCATACATCACAGACATGAAGACCATGCCCGAAGAAACCGCTTCACTTCTTCAAGGAGTTGAAACAATGGTCATCAACGGACTGCGCCACAAACCGCACAACACACACCAAACGATCGAAGATGCTGCTAATTGGGCAAAGAAATTAGGCGTAAAACAAACTTTCATTACCCACCTTTCGCACGACGCAGGACTCCACTCCGAAAGCAGAAACTTCTTACCACCCCATGTTTACTTTGCCCACGACGGGCTCCAACTCACACTTTAACCAGCATTCACTTTGTATAACCACACAATATAATAAGTATGTCAAGAAAGAAAAAACCTCTTCCACTCCTTGAGAATATTACCATCACAGGCATTGCTGCAGAAGGGAAAGCCATTGCAAAAGTCAACGACCTTGTTATCTTCGTACCTTACGCAGTGCCTGGCGACATTGTTGACCTTCAGATTAAAAAGAAAAAACACAGCTATGCCGAAGCCGAGATAGCCCGCATCATAGAACCATCGCCCACTCGCATTGCTCCTATTTGCCAACACTATGGTGTATGCGGGGGCTGCAAATGGCAATGCCTCCCCTATGAGGAACAACTCAAGCACAAGCAGCAACAAGTGGAGGACAATCTTCGTCGCATTGGTAAAGTAGAACTCCCCGAAATCAGTCCCATCCTCGGAAGCGACCAACAATATGCCTATCGCAACAAACTCGAATTTGGTTTCTCCAACAAGCGTTGGCTCACTGCAGAGCAGATTCAAACTGGCGAACGCTTTGATAACATGAATGGTGTTGGTTTCCACATTCCCGGCGCATTCGACAAGATTCTCGACATCCAGCAGTGCCACCTCATGGACGACATTTGCAATCGTATTCGCAACACGATACGCACCTACGCTATTGAGCACAACCTTTCCTTCTTCGACATCCGCCAGGGAGTAGGACTTCTTCGCAATATGATGATTCGTCTCGGCATGCACACCAACGAACTCATGCTGCTCATGCAATTCCGTTTTGACTGCAATGAAGACAAAGCAAACGCTCTTCTGCTCATGGAACATCTGCACAGCAGTTTTCCTGAAATTACGTCCTTACTCTATGTGAACAACACAAAATGTAACGACACCTTCCACGACCTTGATGTCATCACCTTCTATGGCACGGACCACATCTACGAAACAATGGAAGACCTCCGCTTCAAAGTTGGTCCCAAGAGTTTTTATCAAACCAACACCGAGCAAGCCTACGAACTCTACAAGGTAGCCCGCGATTTTGCCGGACTCACAGGCAAAGAGCACGTTTACGACCTCTATACCGGAACCGGTACAATTGCAAACTTCGTGGCAAAACAGGCCGCGAAAGTCATCGGTATTGAATACGTCCCCGAAGCCATTGAAGACGCAAAAGTCAATGCCGCCATCAACCATCTCGACAACACGCTCTTCTTTGCTGGCGACATGAAGGACATTCTCACCCGAGATTTCATTGAGCAACACGGAATCCCCGATGTCATCATCACCGACCCTCCACGCGCTGGAATGCACCCCGATGTTATCGACACCATCCTCCACGCCCATCCCAAGCGCATTGTTTACGTAAGTTGCAATCCGGCCACACAAGCACGCGACCTCAGCCTCCTCGACAATGCTTATAAAGTAGTCAAAGTACAACCCGTCGATATGTTCCCTCAAACACACCACGTCGAAAACGTAGTACTACTCGAAGCACGCTAACTCTTCTCTCCTTTCCTACTTATGCCTATCAACCGCCACAACCAAGCACTCATCACAAAACTTCAAGCACTTCTTACCAACAACAATGCTGAAGTTTTCTACAAAAGTCTTTGCGCGCTCTCCCACTCAGAGCGGCGCACGGCGAGCCATCTGCTTTCGACTGTGGTCTTACCCGAGGCGTCCGACGAAGCTTTTCGAAGTACTTTCCTCATGCTATCACGCACGGAGCCCAAGGCTTATCTCGTTACGTGCCTTAAAGCGGCTTGCATAAGATACGAAAATCATCAGTTCAAGTTCTACGACCCTCTTCTTGCTGAATATGCCCAAGGCAACCCATCTTCTATCGATTGCAACAAAGTGCTGACTCACCTGCTTCCGATAGCGCAAACTCCCGAAGAAGCGACCTATTTGCTCAATCTCTTCGCGCACCAAGGAGTACGACTCCGAATGGCACATTTGCTCCGATGCACATCGCTCCCTGCGGCTTATGCCCTCTTCACGGAGGCTCAGTTTGCGGAGTCCGACCCTCAACTTCTGCAAGAAGTCTGCGTTGCCCTTCATCGCCGGGGCGATACCGTTGGCAAGCGCCTCGCCTCGTTGCTTCAGGCTTACTTCTCGCTTCCTCCTTTATCGTTAGCCCAGCCCCTTTTGCAACCTTACCAGCTCTCGCGTCTGGAAGGAGGATACGAGGCCTTTCTTAAAATCATAAAAGAATAGAGGTTTCAAAGAGTAATCCACTAACGACAATAGAAGTTTTGCTTGTGCTCAACTTCGACTTATAAGTCTAAAAAATGACTGAATACCATCACGTTACTCAGCCATTTTTATTGTTTATCTTCTCTGCTAATCATGAAACAGCCTGATGCGCTGCTCTTCAGAGCGCTTGCAAATAAGGAGTCGACCGTCGTGCTCAGCAACGATAAAGTCCTCCAATCCCTGCACCACAACCTGGCGAAGTCCTGTTGTGTGCACAATATTGCCTCGCGCCTCAAACATCTTCACGTCAGGACCGACAGCTGCATTTTCATAAATGTCGTGCGACAATTGTTCATGAAGCGAACCCCATGTACCCAAATCACTCCAACCAAAATTACCGGGGTACACAAAAATTTCCTCCGCACGCTCAAGGATGGCATAGTCCACAGAGATTTCCTGACAATTGGGGAACTGCTCATTAATCGTCACTTGCTCCTTTGGAGTGTCGTAGATAGGAAGCATACGCTCAAAGATGCGCGAAATATCGGGTTCGTAAACTCTGAACGCATTCACAATTGTCGAAACGCTCCATACGAATATACCCGCATTCCACAAATAACTGCTCTGCTGAATATACTCCTTCGCCAACTCCAGATTGGGTTTTTCCTTGAAACTATCAACACGGAATATGCCCTTGTGGCGCGATGATGCATAACTAAGATCGCCCTTGATATATCCATATCCCGTTTCAGGGCGCGTGGGTTTGATACCAAGCGTAATGATTGCATCCGTCTCTGCCGCAAAACTGATGCACTCCTCTATTGCTTCACGAAATCCCTTTACATCTACAATTGTGTGGTCGGATGGAGCAACCACCATTGTTGCAAGCGGATCGCGCTTTTTGATTCGCCAGGCAGCATAGCAAATACAAGGAGCCGTGCTGCGTCGGCAAGGTTCGAGCAACACATTTTGGGCGGGCACCTGTGGCAACTGCTGGCGCACAAGGTCCTCATATCGCGCAGACGTTACTATCCACACATTTTCCGCCGGAATAAGTCCATCAAAACGTTCTACAGTAAGTTGCAACAAAGTTTTTCCACAACCCAAAATATCCAAAAATTGTTTAGGGCGCTCTTCGCTGCTCATAGGCCAAAAACGACTACCCACGCCGCCTGCCATTATAACAAGGTGATGATGTGAAGGATTCATATCAATTAGTATATATACATTGTAGAGAGGTCACGCTGAGTATTTGAAAAAGAAATCTACAAACGACTTTACTCCAATACTTTTACGTCCTCAAATTTTCACTTCCCGTTTCTTTTATAACTTGTAGAGTAAATTGCTCGCTCTACTTCTTCTCTTCTTTCTTCTCGAGCATTGTGCCAAGAATCATGATGCGCGATATCGTAGGCTTGGCATTTGACCTCACCGTAATCGTTTTCTTAAAAGGACCATACAATTTGCCGCTACCATCATACATCACACTGACCTCACCGGTCTTGCCGGGTTGAATAGGCGTCTTTGTAAAGTCTGCCACAGTACAGCCACACGACGTTATAGCCTGATGAATCACGAGTGGTTCGGTGCCTGTATTGGTGAATTTGAACACACAACTTTGTCTTTCGTTTTCATAAAATGCTCCAAAGTCGTGCGAGGTATTTTCAAAATTCATAATAGCCTGCGCAAACATATTTTGACACGCAAATGCTATAAAAACTATCAATACTAAAATGAATTTTCTCATACTTATCTCGTTCAGTTTTCAGTTTGTTTGCAAATGTAGCATTTATTCTGATAATAAATAAAAAACTATAAAAAAAACTACACTTCACCCCCCTTTAGTAGGCCGCCTTTTTGTATTTTTGCGAAGTAAATTATCAAATGAACACCATTTCTTAAATATAAGTTTCATGGCAGAACGCATCATCTTAGGTATTGACCCAGGCACAAACGTAATGGGCTACGGTGTCCTCAAAGTGACAGACGGACGCAAGCTCGAAGTGCAGGCCATCGGAGTTATCGACCTCCGAAAATGCACCGACACCTATCTCAAATTAGGGCGCATCTACGAACGTGTCATCGGAATCATCGATGCGTTTCTCCCCGACGAACTTGCCATCGAAGCCCCCTTCTTCGGAAAGAACGTGCAGAGTATGCTCAAATTAGGTAGAGCGCAAGGTGTCACGATTGCAGCAGCCATCAGTAGGCAAATTCCCATCAGCGAATATGCTCCGCTCAAAGTCAAACAATCCATTACGGGCAACGGGGCTGCCAGCAAAGAGCAAGTGGCAGAAATGGTGAAACGCGTACTCAAAGTAAGGACTGACGACATTGGATTTCTTGACGCTACGGATGCCATCGCAGTTGCCTACTGCCATTTTCTTCAACAAAAGCCCTGCAACATCGACCCCGTGACGAACCATAAAACAAAAACAGGCAGCAGCAGTAGTTCATGGTCGGCCTTTGCCAAGCAGAATTCCGACCGCATCCACCGCTCTTAGTGATATTTTTTTGAGGGGAATCCCCCCACCTTAATCTTTGAGCACTTTCCTACATACTCCATTCAAAAAAATCGCCTCAATCTTCATGGATAATCCTGAAATCCAAAAAGCATGGGCAACCATTGCTAACACCAACTATAGTCTTTTCCTTACAGGCAAAGCCGGAACCGGCAAGACCACCTTCCTGCATAAGTTGCGCGAAGAGCTGCCTAAACGCAACATTGTATGCGCTCCCACCGGCATTGCAGCCATCAACGCACGCGGCGTCACGCTCCACTCCTTCTTTCAACTATCTTTCTCGCCCTTCATCCCCAACAATTCCTTGAGCAACCAACTCAAGAAATATGCTTTCCGAAAAAACAAAATCAAGCTGATTCGTAGCATCGAAGTTCTGATAATCGACGAGATAAGCATGGTCAGAGCAGATGTCCTCGACGCTGTCGATAGCGTTCTTCGCCAGTATCGCCGCCATGACCTTCCCTTTGGCGGTGTGCAACTCCTGCTGATAGGCGACCTCATGCAACTTTCCCCCGTTACGCGCGACGAAGATTGGCAAATTCTCAAGCAATACTACGACACCCCCTTCTTCTTCAGCAGCCACGCATTGCAACAACTGCCTCACTTCACCATAGAGCTCACAAAAGTCTATCGACAAAGCGACAAAGAATTTATCGGCATTCTCAACAGCGTTAGAGAAGGCATTATCGACCCCACCATACTTCAAAAACTCAACACACGCTACATCCCTGACTTTACGCCCAAAAAGGAAGATGGCTACATCTGCCTTACCTCCCACAACCGACAGGCTGACACTATCAACCAGCGCGAACTCAACATGTTGAAAGGCCAAGAGTACAGCTACGAAGCAAAGGTCGATGGTGATTTCCCCGCGCTCTCCTACCCCACTGATGCCCAGCTTACGCTAAAGGTGGGCGCCCAGGTGATGTTCGTGCGCAACGACTCCAACCACCAATACTACAACGGCATGATTGGCGAAATCGTAAACCTCACCGACTCGCAAATCGAAATCCGACCCACCCACGGCGAAACAACCATCACGCTGAAGCCTACCACATGGGAAAACACGCAATTCGTCCTCGATGAAGAAACCGAAGAAGTAGAAGAAAAAATCATCGGAACCTTCACGCAATATCCACTACGACTGGCGTGGGCTATTACGATTCATAAAAGTCAGGGACTCACTTTCGACCACGCCATTATCGATGCGCGCCACTGCTTTGCAGCAGGTCAAACGTATGTAGCCCTGTCGCGCTGCCGCTCCTTCGAAGGACTTGTGCTGAGTTCACAAATCGGAGCTTCAGCCATCCTCACGGACCACGATGTCAACCAATATCAAAGCCATATCCCCGAGCACACACCCTCTGACGAACAACTTAAAACGCTTGCCAAGAACTACTTCATGCAAACGGCTTGCGAAGTCTTCTGCTTCAAGCCGCTCATGCTCAGTTTCAACGCCATGCTGCGCGTTTTGGAAGAACACTTCTACAAACTCTATCCTAAACTACTCGAAACCTTCCGCAAGGAGCAAGTAAAAATCGAGAACGAACTCTACAACGTAGGCGAAACCTTTGGCATTCAGATTAAAAACATCATGCAGCAAGCAGCTGAAGACTACACTCAATCCAAACTTCTACAAGAACGTATGCACAAAGCTGCGCCCTACTTTATCGAGAAAATCCAACAAACCAACCAACTCGTCAAGAGTCTGAACATTGAGCCCGACAGCAAACGCATCGAACAAATCTACACCGCTGCCTTTGAGCGACTCAGCGAAAATCTGAAGTCTTCTCTCGCCCTGCTCAGTCTTATCGACAAAGATGGATTCAACCTGCAAAAAGTGCTCAGACTAAAAGCCGAAATCCTCTTTACAGACGATAGCGACGAAGAGCCTACTACATCCCCCAAAAACGAAGGCAAAAAGGAAAGCAAAACAAAGACACCGGACGAAACTCCCGCCGACATCCTCCATCCCGAACTCTTCGAAAGACTCCGCAAATGGCGCAATGCTACAGCGCAGGAAAAGAAGATTGCTCCCTACATGGTTTTCTCACAAAAAGCCCTCCTCGCACTCTCAAACCTTATGCCTACTACTACAGACCAACTCAAGCATGTGCCCCATGTAGGCAAAACCATCATTGAGAAATACGGAGAAAGCATTATAGAAATCATCTCAGAATACAAAGACTAATCTCATCCACCACCATGCCATTTGCAAAAAAAATTATAACCTGGTACATCGAAAACGGACGCTCACTTCCCTGGCGCACAACGTCGGACCCTTATGCAATTTGGCTATCCGAAATTATTCTGCAGCAAACAAGGGTGGCACAGGGCATAGATTACTATTACCGGTTTCTCGAGCGCTTCCCCACCGTAGCCCACCTTGCCGAAGCTCCCATCGACGAGGTGATGCGACTCTGGCAAGGACTCGGTTACTATAGTCGAGCACGCAATCTTCACACCGCAGCCAAGCAAATCATAGAGCAAGGCGACACATTCCCCTGCACCTACGAAGGCATACGCTCGCTCAAAGGGGTCGGCGACTACACAGCAGCAGCCATTGCCTCCTTCGCCTTCGGACTGCCACACGCTGCAATCGATGGCAATGCCTATCGCGTACTGAGTCGGCATTTCGATATCGACACCCCCATCGACACCGCAGCCGGCAAAGCAATCTTCAGACAACTCGCCAACGAACTCCTGCCCATCAAATCGCCAGCACTCTTCAATCAAGCCATCATGGACCTTGGCGCCACCATCTGCACCCCTGCTGCAGCCCGCTGCGAAGAGTGCCCGTTGGCTGACAGTTGTTTGAGCCTTGCTAACAACACTATAAGCAAGCGCCCCGTAAAACAGAAAAAACTACAAGTCCGCACACGCCACCTCGCATTCATCATCATCAAATCAGAAACCCACCTCCTGCTCCAACAACGCAAGGAAAAAGACATTTGGCAAGGACTCTACCAGCCTCCCATGCACGAGTTCGACCATTGCCCCACAGCAGCAGACATCACGCAACTCGACATCGTGCACCGACATCTCTCCGAAGGCGGCACGCTTCAACTCATCGCTGAGGACCTCCACCATCAACTCACACACCAGCTACTCAAGGCGTCGGTCTACACAATCGAAATGCCTCATCTCACCCAAGCGCCCTCAGGCTTCATCCTCATTCCTCACGAAGAAATTCAACAATACGGACTTCCACGCCTGATCGAAAAAATCTTCCAGCTTTGTTTTAAGGTCGTTTCACTTTGAGGTTTTAAGATTATGTAGCGTGCAAGCGCTCAATTAAGGTCTTTAGGTTTTGAGGTTTTAAGGTTATAAGTTAAGGTTATGAGGTTGTAAGGTTTTAAGGTTATAAGGTTGCCCTGCGGAATGAATGCCAGCGTACATTTCAGCGTTCGAGTCTAACCCTCTCGTCTACTCGTACCTCGTTTACTTGTTTACTAAATTTTGACAAAATCGCTTTGTCAAAATTTTTAACATTCGTTAACGCCGCTCAAAAAGTAAAAAAGTTTAAAACTTTAACTTCTGTTAAGGAATTCTTAAAAAGTTTAACATATTTTTTCAGAGGACAGCGCGAATTTTTCCTTCTTAAATAGAAAAACGTTTTTCTTAAAAGGAAAAATTTCCTACTTAAAAGGAAGAAAATCCTTCTTCAAAGGAAGTTTTCAGGAGAAAGATCATAAAAAAAGGAGGGCAGCACAGCCCTCCTTTAACTTTATGCAAATATACATCATTTTTCAGCGAAATCCAAATCTGCATTTCACGCCATTTTTACAAAAGTTAACAGTTTTGCATCCCCTTTTGCTATTTCATAACTTACAAAAAAGGCGATTTTTGCAAACCCAATTTTAGGGGTAAAAATTGAAATGCACGAAAAATATCTAAGCGAAATTTAGGATTTATTAAATTACGAGTATGCCCCTGTTCTTGTTTTAGGGAACACGAACCACCATGGCATGGTTTAAATTCACGCATAATTTTGCCTCACACACAGGGAAAATCCGTTGACTCGTAATACAAAAAATCGTTGAGCATTTTAGAATACTCAACGACCATTAAGGAATAAAAAGAATCTGAGCGGAAAACGAGACTCGAACTCGCGACCCCAACCTTGGCAAGGTTGTGCTCTACCAACTGAGCTATTTCCGCAAGGGAATGATAAAAAATTGAGCGGAAAACGAGACTCGAACTCGCGACCCCAACCTTGGCAAGGTTGTGCTCTACCAACTGAGCTATTTCCGCAAAAAGTGAAGAGGAGGAGACTCGAACTCCCACGTCGCAATTGACACTACCCCCTCAAAGTAGCGCGTCTACCAATTCCGCCACCTCTCCAGTTTTTTATACTTAAAAAAGTCTTTAGCCTTGGTGCCCAGAACAGGACTCGAACCTGCACGTCGTGAAACACTCGCACCTGAAACGAGCGCGTCTACCATTCCGCCACCTGGGCTTAAGGTATTACCTAAAACTTTTTTTGAGCGGAAAACGAGACTCGAACTCGCGACCCCAACCTTGGCAAGGTTGTGCTCTACCAACTGAGCTATTTCCGCAGAAGATTTCTGTTTTGCGGGTGCAAAGTTACATCATTTTTTTTAACTGCAAAACAAACAAGCAAAAAAACTTCATTTTTTTCGACATTCTGCTCTATTTTTCCACAACAAGCGGATTACGAGCAACTATTTCGGCTGTTTTTTATCATAACTTTAGTTACACAAGTTTTCAACTTTTAAGATTATGAGGTCTCTTCGCTCGTAAGGTTTTATAGTGAGGTTGTAAGGTTTTAAGGTCGCTTCGCTTGTGAGGTTATAAGGCTATGCAGCGTGCAAGCAAGTGTATGACTCTAACTTCACTCGTCTACTCGTACCTAAAAACTTGTTTACTCATAATGTACAGAATACAACTGCTATCTTATTGTCAGTTGCATATTTGACACGAAAAACAATTTAAGTCCTTCTTCCATGTTAATGTTTTTTTGTCGCTCACGCTTGCTTAACAAACTTTAAATGTTAACTTTGCAAACTGCAAAAGCAAAAAAGCAACATTCTGCAACCACAAACTAAAAACACAATTTGCCTTAAACTCATAGTTCAAAATGAACGACCCAACAATATTCTTTAAACAAAAGCTTCCCTTTTCGCCCAACGAAAACCATTGGTTTGTATTGGCTGTACCCATCAACTGCGAATTCAAATTGCAGGCAAAGTTAAAAGAGGAAGCCCAAATCAATAGTTTTATCCCCACACGCCGCATACGCAAGCGAGACAAACATGGAAGATTCTACTACGAAGAAAGAATTGCCATCCACAACTACGTATTCGTAAACTGCAGTTACAACAAGTTGTGCGACGTCAGAAACAGAATTAACGATTCGTTCACATTCAATTTTCTAAGCAAAGACTATTACGAAAACGACATCAGAGTCGGGAGAGTTCCGGTAACCATACCGCGCAACGAAATGAATGACTTTATCTCCGTTGCTGGCAACAACAAGGAAAAAGTACTCTTTCTGAACTCCGAAAACCTCGACCTTACTCAAGGACAACGCGTACGCATCATCTCGGGCGAATTTGCAGGAGTAGAGGGCATCTATATGCGCACTTCCAAAAAACACGAACGTCGTGTCGTAGTGCAAATTGAAGGTATAGCAACCGTTGCCACGACCGCTCTGCCGGCGTCCTTCGTCGAAAAGATATAGCACAAGATATTGAACTACAGACCATTTCTTCTCACGCAGAAATGAGCAACTACAAAGCATCGATAGAAAGGCCCAACAGTCGCTCTATCGGTGCTTATTTTATTTAACTCAACTTTCGCAAACTTCAGTTGAAACAAGTTATAAGCTTGTTAGGTCGCTACGCTTTAAGTTTTTGAGGACTATCCAGACTGTTTATATAAACGAAAGAGAGCCCCCCGAATGGTAAACCTTAAAACCTCATAACCTTAAAACCTTATATGTGTTCGCTTCGTTAAAATAAAATTCGCGTTCTATAAAATAAAGAGATAAATTTTACTGGATAAGTAACTATTCAAAATTAATTTTATAAATATGAGTAATTTACAAATAAGTTCGTTCCAACAGATGCTAATGCTCTGTTTGTACAATAAAAAAGAGAGTCCTTAGTATTGTAATCTACAGGCCTTATCCATTTTCCCT
>JAZQXH010000066.1:0-20272 GCA_045632745.1 Alloprevotella sp. | reverse complement strand
TTACGAATCTGAATGTGACGCTGCGAAGTTTGAAACACAGGGTGTCATCCAACTCTTCACCATCGGTGACCAGCAGGAACGTTATGCCATCAACGAACGTCCTGCGGACAACGGCATCGTAATGCTTGGTTTCACTGCTCCCTCAGCAGGCGAGTTCAGCATCAGCGCTTCACGCATGGATACTCCCGTTTACTTGAAGGACCGCGAAACGGGTGCACTTGTTGACTTGAGCAAGGGTGCGTACAACTTCACAGCAAAGGCTGGCACTAACGTCAACCGCTTTGAAGTGCTCATGGAAGCAACCGTAACGGGCATCAATCAGGTAGGCACAACTGAGGGTGAAGACGCTAAGGTGTTTGACCTCGGTGGTCGCCGTGTGAAGGAAAACGGTAAGGGTGTGTATATCATCAACGGTGAAAAAACTTTGGTGAAGTAAACGACCTATGAAAAGCACATTATTAAGACTCACTATGGGTTTGCTCATCTTCGCGATGAGCATTCCCACGGCGTGGGCACAGGAAGATAGTTTCAATCCCGAAAATCCGCCTGAACCACAGGAAAACCTTCGCTACAGAGTGAGCGTCGTGGCTGATCCCGCGGAAGCAGCGAGCGTTTCAGGGATTGGGCAGTATTTTGAAGGAGCGAGTGTAACGATTCGCTATTCGTTAAAGACTACGGGCTTCGTGTTTAAGCATTGGACGCTCAACGGCGAGGTGTATTCAACGAAGCAAAGTTTCACCTATCAAGTAGGTACGGAGCACGCCAACTTTGTGGCGCACTTCGACTTCGCCCCCAATTCTCCCTCCAACCCTCTTGCAAGCGATGAATACCGCCTCTATGTGCAGAGCGACCCCGAAGGTGCTTGCTCATTTAATGTTGCCAACGGCAAGAAGGTGGCGTTTGACAATTACCAGTTGGTGACGGCATATCCTAACCAGAACTATGACTTCTTGGGCTGGTACGAAAACGGGCAGTTGGTCAGCGAAAACATCAGCTTCAACTATCTTATGCCCAACCGAAAGGCGACGCTTGTGGCACGCTTCAACTTCAATCCCGCAAGTCCTGCCGACCCAGAGGGCGACGGTACACAGTCGGACGTGCAAACCACACAGACGGGCGACATCAATAAGGACGGTATCATCAATGTGAAGGACGTTGTGGCAGTCATTAACCGCTGTCTGGATAGCGAAAGCACCGAACTGGGTGTGTACGACGTAACAGGCGACGGCAAGGTGGACGTGAAAGACGTGGTGCAAGTTATTAATCTATCGTTAAACCAGTAACAAAATGAAAAAAGAATATGTAGCTCCCATGACGAGCATTTATGAATTAAACCTTCAGTCGGTTTTAGCAAGTTCTGTTCAGTTGAAATATACGAACGAATCAGCCAGTCAAGAATTTGAAGTTCTTTCCAATTCAAGGCAAGAAGGTTGGAATCACGAGTGGGAATAATCAACCTATAGGTTAATAAGAAAAGACTCGGACGCTATCTGTTGGGATAGTGTCCGAGTCTTTTCTTATTTGAGATTTAACAGATGCTCAATCAAATCTTCTTTGACATATGCTCTATCAAAATCTTTTATTACTTTGCCTGAAGATGTTCGATAAAGAAGTTTGACATGCGTGTAAAGAGGTGGTAGCGCGTATTGCCACCGTAGATGCTGTGATTGCGGTTCGTATAGATTTGCATGTCGTACTGCTTGTCTGCCTGAACGTAAGCCTCAGCAACTTCTGTGCAGTTGCGATAGTGCACATTGTCGTCGGCTGTACCATGAATAAGGAGGAGATTGCCATGGAGATTCTTGGCACGCTGGATGGGGTTGATGGCATAACCATCGCCATTTTCCTGCGGCGTACGCATATAGCGCTCTGTATAAACAGTGTCGTAGTACTTCCAGTTAGATGGAGCTGCAACAGCAACGCCAGCCTTGAACACGGGGCGACCTTCGCTCATTGCCATCAACGTATTGAAACCACCGAAGCTCCAACCCCAAATGGCAATGTTGTCCTTGTCCACATAAGGCAGCGAACCGAGATAGATGGCTGTTTCAACCTGGTCGTGCGATTCGAGTTCGCCAAGACGGAGGTAAGTACACTTTTCAAACTGCGAACCACGTCCACCCGTACCGCGACCATCAACACAAACGAAGATAAATCCTTGCTCAGCCATATAACTTTCGTAAGCCGCTCCGCCATACATTCCAAGTCCCCAGGCATCCTTTACTTCCTGCGAACCAGGACCTGAATACTGATACATAATGACGGGATACTTCTTCGAAGCATCGAAATTGCGAGGCTTCACCATCCAGCCATTGAGCTGAACGCCATCGGCTGTCGTGAAACTAAAGAGTTCCTTCTGCGCAAAGAGCTGGTCGGCCTTCTGCTTCAAATCCTGGTTGTCAATGAGCGTAGTGAGCGTTTTTCCCTTCGCATCGCAAAGCGTAGTTACAGGCGGCTGATTGATGGAAGAATATACGTTCATGAAGTAATCGAACGTCTTAGAGAAAGTTGCTTCGTTCGTACCGACCTTTGTAGAGAGTTTCTTCGTATTGCCCTTCTTGTCGGTTACATAAATGGCCTTGCGCAAGGGGCTTTCTTCGTGCGAAGCATAATAGCAATTACCTGTCGTCACGTCGTATCCGTAGAAGTTGCAAACATCGAAATCTCCCTTCGTCACCTGACGCATCAGCTGACCATTAAGATTGTAGAGATAGATGTGACGAAAGTCTGTTCGGTCGGACACCATAGCGAACCCTCCTTCGTAGAAAGTAAGCGCTGCGTAAGCATCTTCCTTGACATACTTGCCTTCAGCATTGGCTTCCTCAACAGCAAGTTGGCACACTGTAGAGCGAGGATTGCCCATATAAATGCGCATAATGCTCTGGTGGCGATTGAGGGTCACGATGGCAAGTTTCAGCGGGTCGCTCGTAAACTTAATGCGAGGAATGTAGCCATCAGCATCGAGGGGCACGTCCATTTCGCGCGTTGCACGGCTCGCTATGTCGAAGGTCAACACCTTGACGTCAGCATTTTTTGCACCCGCAACGGGATACTTGTAAGCATAGGCACCGGGATAATCTTCGTTTGCCGACATGGCAGGCGCCATACCCTGATACATCGTCATAGAATAAATGGGCACCTGAGATTCATCGTAGCGCACCCATGCCAACATCTTGCTATCAGCCGAGAAGTCGAACGAGCGACTCGTTGCAAACTCTTCTTCGTTCACCCAATCAGGAATGCCATTGAGCACATAGTTGAACTTTCCGTCCTTCGTAATCTGGCTTTCAGCATTGCCGAAGAGGAGCTTTACGAGGAAGAGGTTGTTGTCGCGCACAAAGGCAATAAGATTACCATCGGGCGAGAAGAGAGGCACTTGCTGCGGACCACCATCAGAGAGGGGTTCGAATGTTCCTGTCTTGACATCATAAATGTAGTGCACTGCTGTGTAAGAGTGGCGATAGATACCCTTTGTCTGCGTACGCAAAAGGATGCGTTTTTCGTTGGGCGACATGGTGTAACCATCAATGCCCGAGAGTTTCACGGGACCGCGTGCTGCGTCGGCATCAAACACGACACCCACTTCTTCGCCCGTCTTGAACGAACGACGAATGATGCGTTTGCGGTCGGGCGAAAGCTGCGTATAGGTTTCACCATCCAATCCGGGCATTACTCCATGTATATATTGAGGAGAGTAAACGCCATTAGTAATGTCCTTAAGGTTTAAAGCCGAAGTCTGCTGCGCGGAGGCTGAGTTCCAGCCTATAAATAGCGAGCATACGAGGAGAAGAAGTTTCTTCATACGTATCAATTGTTTTTTAACTTTAATATTCAAAAAAATCCGTCGGTTATCTTACGAACAGCAGTTCGCGATACTTAGGCAACGTCCACATTTCGTCTTCAACAATGAGTTCGAGTTCGTCAATATGTGTGCGGATGCTTTCGGGACCATCGATGAAGGGCGCAACGCAATCGTGATAAGCAATAGCGCGTTCGCGAATATCGGCAATGCGATTGACGCGCTTACGTGTCTCTATCATCTCGCTCACCTTGGTTACGATAAGATGTGCATGCTCATTGATTTTTTCAACCAGACCGACATTATAGGCACTCAACTGTGCTGCTTTTTCGGCTGGGAAACAGCTTTGTATTTTCAAAATATTATCGACCAGCACGCTCTGATACTTCGTAACGACGGGGATAATGTGATTCATACAAATATCTCCCAATACGCGCGATTCTATCTGCACCTTCTTAAAATAGGTTTCCCACTTGATTTCATTGCGCGCCTCGAGTTCTGCCCGCTTCATGATGTTTGTAGATTCAAACATTTTGATAGTAGCTTCATCGAGGTAGCGGTCGTAAACGAGTGGCGTAGATGTTTCGCAATCCAAACCTCTTTGTTCTGCCTCCTTACGCCATTCTTCTGAATAACCATTCCCATCGAAACGAATGGGGCGACATGTTTTAATGTCCTCGCGCAACACTTCAAGAATAGCGCTGATTTTTGCCTCTCCTTTTGCCAGACGTTCGTCAACACGACGCTTAAAGTCCGTCAAAGCCTCAGCCACCGCACCATTGAGCGCAATGAGCGTGCTGGCAGGATTAGCGCTGGCACCCGTAGCGCGAAATTCAAAGCGGTTACCAGTGAAAGCAAAGGGCGATGTGCGGTTGCGGTCGGTGTTATCCACCATCAACTCCGGAATCTGAGGCACATCGAGGCGAAGACCGTGCTTACCCTCCATTACGAACAACTCATCGTTCGTCGATTCCTCTATCTTCTTTAAAAATTCCGTGATTTGCGAGCCTAAGAAGCTGGAGATAATAGCTGGCGGCGCTTCGTGCGCTCCAAGACGATGTGCATTCGTTGCACTCATAATCGAAGCCTTCAACACACCATTGTGGCGATAAACGCCCATCAATGTTTCCACAACGAAGGTGATGAAACGAAGGTTGTCTTCGGGCGTCTTACCCGGTGCATGGAGCAGGATGCCTGTGTTCGTCGTGAGCGACCAATTGTTGTGCTTACCGCTACCATTAATTCCTGCAAAGGGTTTTTCGTGGAGCAAGCAACGGAACCCATGCTTACGCGCCACCTTGCGCATGAGCGACATCAAGAGCATGTTGTGGTCAACAGCCAGATTGCATTCCTCATAGATTGGTGCAAGTTCAAACTGATTTGGAGCCACCTCATTATGACGCGTTTTGCAGGGAATGCCCAACTCGAGCGCCTGAATTTCGAGGTCCTTCATAAACTCCGTAACACGCTCGGGAATCGCACCAAAATAGTGGTCGTCCATCTGCTGATTCTTGGAACTTTCGTGCCCCATCAGCGTGCGACCCGTGAGCAACAAGTCGGGGCGAGCGGCATAAAGTCCTTCATCAACGAGGAAATACTCCTGTTCCCAACCCAAATTCGTAGAAACACTGTGTACGTCTTCATTAAAATATTGTGCCACGCCCGTAGCAGCTTTGTCAATCGCCGCAAGCGACTTCTTCAGCGGCGCCTTATAGTCGAGCGCCTCGCCTGTGTAAGCGATAAACACCGTAGGAATCATCAGCGTATCGCCTACGATGAACACGGGCGAAGAAGGGTCCCAGGCTGAATAACCGCGCGCCTCAAACGTAGAGCGAATACCACCATTGGGAAACGAAGAGGCGTCGGGTTCTTGCTGCACAAGCAGTTTACCAGAGAAATTCTCAATCATCCCACCCTTTCCGTCGTGCTCAACAAAAGCATCGTGCTTCTCTGCCGTGCCTTCCGTAAGTGGTTGAAACCAGTGTGTGATATGCGTAGCCCCCATCTCCATAGCCCAGCGTTTCATGCCCTTGGCTATTTCGTCGGCGGTCTGCATATCGAGCGTAGTACCCTGCTCTATCACTTCGCGCAACTTCTGGTACACATCGGCAGGAAGATATTTCCACATCTTCTTCTGATTAAACACATTCTTTGCAAAATATTCCGACGGGCGCTTCTCGGGCGCAGGTATTTCGAGCGGACGCTTCATAAAAGCTTCCTCTACAACTTTAAATCTAAGCGACATAAATCTCAAGGATTTTAAATAACCATTAGTAAATATGGCAAGTTTCTATTCATTTTATCTTGCAAATTTACACATTTTTTACGGAGACAAAAACAGAGCATATCAATTATTAACACTGAGTCCCTCTATTTACGCATTATACGACTAAAAAATTAACGGTAGCCACAAATGAGCTACCGTTAACCAACACAAAAACTAAACTAGACTTAACTAAACTATTAAAAAATAGAGTAATTATATTGTCTCCCGACAACGCTACAAAGGTAAACCATTATAATCATTGACGGCAAACTTTTTTCATAAAAATTAATACCCATACTTAATATTTAACACTTAAGTATGCTATTAAGCATAAGTGCATCGAGCACAACCATCGCAGTCATCGCTTCAACAATCGGAACAGCTCTGGGAAGCACACAAGCATCGTGGCGACCACGCGCTTTGACCACCACACTTTCGTTTTGCTGATTAACAGTCTGCTGCTCACGCAACAGCGTTGCCACAGGCTTAAATGCTACACGAAAATATACATCTTCGCCATTTGTGATGCCGCCTTGAACACCTCCACTATTGTTAGTGCGCGTGCGAATTTTGCCGGTTTCGTTAACGAAGAACACATCGTTCAACTCGCTACCACGCTTTTCAACGCCTGCAAATCCGGTGCCATATTCAAATCCTTTGGCTGCATTAATCGAAAGCATTGCTGCTCCCAACTGAGCATGGAATTTTCCAAAGCAGGGTTCACCTAAACCTACAGGAAGCCCTTGAATAACACCTGTGATGACACCTCCTATCGTATCGCCAACGGCTTTAACTTCAGCTATGAGTTCTGCCATCTGAGCAGCTTTCTCTATATCCGGACAACGAACAGGATTCTTCTCTATTTCTGAAAAATCATAAGCCGTGTAGGGTTCCGTCAGTTTGATATTACCTACTTGCGAAGTATAGGCTGTGATGCGAATCTGATATTTTCGCAACACTAACTTTGCCACGGCTCCGCCCACAACGCGCGCTATCGTTTCGCGTGCCGATGAGCGTCCACCACCACGATGGTCGCGTATGCCATACTTCTGCTGATACGTGTAGTCAGCGTGCGAGGGGCGATAGAGATTGCGCAAATTTTCATAGTCTGAAGAATGCTGGTGCTCGTTGCGCACGACAAATCCGATCGGACAACCCGTAGTCACTCCTTCAAAGACGCCCGAGAGAAATTCCACTTTGTCGGTTTCCTTGCGAGGAGTGGTCAGCGCACTTTGCCCAGGGCGACGACGATTGAGTTCGCCTTGTATGAAATCCATATCGATTTCCACACCTGCCGGCACTCCGTCAATCACTCCGCCTACTGCTGCGCCATGGCTTTCGCCAAAGGTTGTAAGTCGAAACAGTGTTCCAAAACTATTCATGCTCGCCACTCATTAAATATAATTAGTGACAGCCACAACCATGGCCGTGTTCGTGGTCGCCACAACCACAACCTTCGCCACAGTCGCCGCCGCAATCACCACCGCAACCGCAGCCACAACCACCTTCGCCCGACATCATCTTAATGAGCGAAGTAATTTCTTCCTGTGTAGCTTCGCGCGAAGTAACGACTGTTCCCTTGAAATGAAGTTCCTTGCCGGCAAGCGGATGATTGAGGTCGATTACGACTTCTTCGTCCTTCACCTCAAGCACCAAACCCTGGAAGCGATTTCCGTCGGCATTCACCAAAGGAATCATTGCACCTTCGAAGATGATGTCCTTCTGGAAACGTCCGTTGAGCATAAAGGTTGACTTTGGAAGCGTGATAACGTGTTCCTGCTCATAGGGACCATAAGCTTCGTCAACGCTCAGCGTGAAGTCAAAGGCATCGCCTGGCGCCAAATCCTTGAGTTTTTCCTCAAAAGCAGCGAGCGCTACGTCGAGACCGGTAATAAACTGGAAGGGATGCTCTACGGGAGCCTGTTCAACAAGTTCGTGTACGCCTTCTGCGTTGTCAGTATAAAGGCTATAAGCCACTGTAATGTATTTGTTCATAGTTTGATATAATTTTATTTTTTGTAGATAATTTAATTCAAGTTTCGCAAATGCTCAACTTGTTAGGTTATAAGGTCTTAAGGTTATAAAGTTTTAAGGTTATAAAGTTTTAAGGTTATAAGGTTTTAAGGTTATAAGGTTTACCATTCGGTTTACTTACTATACATCTATCATTAACAATCTGGATAGTCCTGATAACCTAAAAGCATTGCGACCTTAAGACCTGATAACCTTAAGAAGTTGAGTAAATCATAAATTCCACCCTAAGCGAGTTCGAGTTTAAACATTTCTCGCATTTCTGCCACCAAGGAATTCTTTTGCACCAGCAAAGCCCACTGTTCTCGCTGCGTCAAGGCTTTCGGGCTCTTCTTGAGTTCAAGGATGTTTACCTGTATCGTCAGTTTGGAGTTTCTTAACTTTATTTTCAAATACTCCAACACTTGCTGACGAATCGTCTCAAAGCATTGCGCCACATAATCGCCATCCAATTCAAAGATAATCGTATTGTTCTCTCCGATCTCTGGAATAATATTTTTGAGTCGGGCTGTCGTCGCCGCCTGTTCTTTCGGCAGAGAGTTTAAATAAAATCTCCAGTTATACCCCAACACTTCCTTCGTAAACGATTCTTCAAGTCCTTCCTCTACTCTTTCAACAGGAGTTTGAGGATTATTGGCATTCGCCGTTGGTGCTTGCTGCGGCTGAAGCGTTCTTTTGAGCGAGAAACTTTGAGGAGGAACCGTACCGGGGATTACTTTTTTAACAGGAGCCGCCACACTCTGCACAGGCGACGAAATGGTCTGCACGCTTGCTATCGTAGTAGCCATCGGTTTCGGAGTTGCAGGAGTCGCCGTAGCAGTCTGCGCAGCCGCTACGGACTTTTTAAATATCGGGCGCAACGCCGTTTTTACCTTTTGCGCTGCAACAGCCGGATTTTCCAATGCCTGCGCCAACTCTATCAAAGTGATTTCTACCAACAAGCGCTTATTTCTGCTTGCACGATAATTCAGGTCGCAATCGTTGCACAACTTGATAGCACGATACAAATAATCCATCTTCAAACGTTTCGCCTGCTCCGCATAGCGTTGTTGCTCGCTCGCCGGTGCGTCTATCAACGAAAGCGTCTGCTCATTGCTCGCAACAAGCAACGAACGGAAGTGCGCCGCCAAACCTCCAATAAAATGCTGTGCATCAAAACCGCGTTGCAAAATGTCGTTAAGCACCAACATTAACGCCGGAATATTTTGCGCCAGCACGTTATCCGTTATTTTGAAAAAATATTCACTATCGAGCACATTCAAGTGCGCAATGGTCTGAGCATAGGTAATATTACCTCGTGTAAAACTCGCCACCTGGTCAAAGATGGACAAGGCATCGCGCATCCCGCCATCCGCCTTTTGTGCAATCACCGAAAGCGCCTGCTCTTCAAAACTTATGTTTTCCGTGCATGCCACCGAACTCAAATGCGCCACGATGTCAGACACCTCCATTCGCTTGAAGTCGTAAGTCTGACAACGACTCAGGATCGTAGGCAGAATCTTGTGCTTCTCGGTCGTTGCAAGGATAAAGATGGCATGAGCGGGCGGTTCTTCGAGCGTTTTAAGGAAAGCATTAAACGCAGCCTGAGTGAGCATGTGCACCTCGTCGATGATAAACACTTTATACTTCCCTATCTGCGGTGGAACCTGCACCTGCTCTATCAATCCGCGAATCTCGTCCACCCCATTATTCGAAGCAGCATCGAGTTCGTGAATCGTAAACGAACGTCCTTCGTCGAAAGCCTTACAACTCTCACACTGCCCACAGGCCTCCATCGAGTCGGTGGGCGACAGACAGTTTATCGTCTTCGCAAAAATTCGTGCACACGTTGTCTTACCCACTCCGCGCGGACCGCAAAACAGGAACGCATGAGCCAACTTGCCCGACGTTATTGCATTTTTCAGCGTTTGCGTAAGATTTTCCTGTCCCACAACTTTGTCAAAACTCGTGGGGCGATACTTACGCGCAGAAACTATATAATTTCCCATATAAAGTTTTGCTATATTTTGTGCAAAGATAAACAAAAAATTAGAAACTACGGCTTTCTCTACACGTCATATTACTACAATTCTACAAAGCCTCCTCCCCTTCTCCACAAGTCGTTACGAAACATTCATCAATGTCCAAACCTCTGCCACAATCAGACAGAGCATCCAAATGCCTACAACAAGCTTTACGCCCGTACCTACGAAGAACGACATCAAAGCACCCAATCCTACAACTATCGCCTTGCGCAAGGGAAGTTTGCCACTTATCATTTCTCCTGCTACAGCACCAATAAAGGGACCTAACACTATGCCCAACACGTTCATAAACAACACGCCCAACACTGCACCAATCGTAGCACCTGTAATCCCCGCCTTCGTTCCACCACAAACTTTACTAAAATAAGCAGGGAGGAAATAATCTGCCACCATCACCACAACCGTCACCACTCCCCATGTCACCAAGGTCGAAACCGAACTCTCACAAGCAGGAATCAAGCTTACACACAACAAACCGCAAAACGAAAGAATCGTTCCCGGAATAACGGGCAACACAGCACCCACCAAACCTATCACGCCCAAAACAACTGCCAATATCATTAGAATTATTTCCATAACCTACATCTTTTTAAATAATACGAATCACTACTTGCAAAAATACTCTTTTTTTCTAAGTTTATCACAACAAACCACCATCATCTTAAAAAAAATGAGCATTACGTCGGACATCCCAAAAAAATATGCTACTTTTGCCCCATATTACTTAACACAATCAAAACTCCTTAACTTTATTATGAAACAGAAACTTACTTCTTTGTGCATAGGTTTTACAATGTTATTTACAGCATGTTCGAGCGATGACCCTGTACCCGTACTTATGCAACCCACCCTCCCCGGCACCAACGACGTAAAAGTTAAAAGCATCACGCACCGTGGCAATATCAGCGGATGCTACGACTGGCAGTTTGGTTACCTCGGAACACGCTTAACTTCGGCTTCTGCCAATCTCTACAATCCCACAAGCGTCAGCATACAATATGCCAGCCAACTTATCTATGGTTCGACAAGCGTCAGCATCCTCAACTCTGGCAACCTGTCAATGGCTGTCACGCTCGACGAAAATCATTATATCACCTACCTCACAGTGAACAAGGACGAATATCGCTTTGTATATAACGACGGACGTCTGGTTTCGTGGGACAAGATTGTCAAGGACGTCAACTTCGGTGCCGACGTATCGAGTGCTCATGCCGACATCGAGTACAACAACGGTGATTTAAAAACCATCACGTACTACGAAAACAACGATGCGCCCACCTTCTACCATTTCACACCCTCGGAAACCATCAACACAAATGGCCTCCTACCCGAAATGATATCTAAACAATTTGGATGTTTCGGTTTCGAACACCTCTATTATGCCGGTCTTATGGGCAAAGCCACTAAACGCCTGGTTAAAACTCTTCAGATTGACTACTCAGATGAATCCAACATGCAGGACGTAGAACTCAACTTCAACTACTCTACCGACAAAAATGGCAACGTAGAACTCTGCACATTCATCTATAACAACGAAGCAGCAAGCGCTAACTACACTTACACATTCTAAACAAAGCACGCCGACTCCTCCCCAAAAGCAAAGTCGGCGTGCTCTTTTTTTCTCCCCACACACAACAATTCTTTCTTATCACTATCGACCACTATCATTCTGCAAAGCAACGTTTCCGATTGCCCTTGCTAAAAACTTCTCAACGTCACTATTCTTTTGAAAATCTTCGCTCATTCCGAGTAAAATCTGTAATTTTGTAACCCATTAAATAATTCAAACCACCAATGACCGACTCACAAATTCAACGCATCAAGCAACGCTATAGCATCATGGGCAACTGTGATGCCTTGAATCGTGCGCTCGACACGGCTCTCAAAATTGCCCCTGTTGATTTATCCGTACTCATCATTGGTGAAAACGGTGTCGGAAAAGAAATCTTTCCTCGCATCATCCATGACAACAGCAAGCGCAAGTCGAAAAACTACTTTGCCATCAACTGCGGAGCCATCCCCGAAGGCACAATCGACTCCGAACTCTTCGGCCACGTCGAAGGAGCCTACACCGGTGCCGTCGGTGCGCGCGAAGGTTATTTCGCTTCAGCCAACGGAGGCACGCTCTTTCTCGACGAAGTAGGCGAACTCCCGCTCGCCACACAGGCGCGCCTGCTGCGTGTGCTCGAAACGGGCGAATACATTCCCGTCGGTTCCAGCGAAGTGCGCAAAACGAATGTACGCATCGTGGCAGCAACAAACGTCAATATGGAAAAGGCCATTGCCGATGGCAAATTCCGCGAAGACCTTTACTATCGTCTGAACTGCGTGAGCATCAGCATTCCGCCCCTCCGCCACCGCGGCAACGACGTCATCTCACTGTTCAGATACTTCGCTATGGAAATGCAGGAGCGCTACGGCATTCCACCCCTCCGCCTCACGCCCGAAGCCGAAGCCCAGTTGCTCAATTACTCATGGCCCGGCAATGTGCGACAACTGCGCAACATCGTTACCAACATGAGCATCACGGCTGAAGAGCGAACCATCACGCCCGAAATCCTACTCAACTACGTTCCTTCCGAACGCCACAAGGGCGAACTGATGGCTACAGGCAACCAGTCGAACCACTTCCAACTCGACAACACCACCATCATAGCCATGCTCCTCCAACTCCGCAAGGAAGTAGATGAGTTGAAACGCATCGTTAACAACAACAACACACTCCCGCCCGCAAACTTCCATCCTACAGTGATTGACAACGTCGTGACGCAGGCAGGAAAAAACAAAATATTAGACCTCGGCGACTACGAAGAGTTCATCCCAGAAGAGTCTGAACACGAAAAACCTACCGGCAGTCTCTCCTCGCTCAGCAAAGAACTCATCCGAAAAACCTTGCACGACACCAACAACAACCGCAAGATTGCCGCACAAATATTAGGAATCTCAGAGCGCACGCTCTACAGAAAAATCAAGGAATATGGCTTGGAGTAAATACATCATTGCGTCACTGCTCATTGCAGCATGCCTCATTGTCGCAGCATGCAAAGTGAGTTATAAATTCAATAGCGCATCCATCAACTACGACGTCATCAAAACGCTGCAGATTGAACAAATCACCAATCGCGCACCCTATGGTTGGGCTCCCATGCAGGCCATCTTCAACAACACACTGCAGGACCTCTATGCCAACCAAACTCGCCTCACGTTCGTAAAGCGAGGTGGCGACCTCACCATCGCCGGCGAAATTACCAACTACGAGCAGTTTAACAAAGCCGTCTCTGCCGATGGTTACGCTGCACAGGTGCAATTAAAAATGACGGTCAACATCCGCTTTGAAAACAAGCACGACAACAAAGCCTGGGAAAAACAATTTTCGGCAACATCGCAGTTTGATGCCAACCAGCAGTTAGCAGCCGTGCAGGAAGAGCTCGTAACACAAATGTGCAAGGACATTGCCGACCAGATTTTCAACGCCACTGTAGCCGACTGGTAAGAACAACAACCTCGCACCGAACTCCACACTCCGAAATCCTCCCCCAAAACTCCCCTCACAACGTGGACCTACAATATCTCATCGAACATCCCGAGCAGTTGAACAAGGAAACACTTCACAAACTGCGCGAGCGATTGGCTCAACATCCCTACCACCAAACTGCGCGCATGCTCATGTTGCAAAATCTGTTTTTGCTCCACGACCCCGCATTTGGCGAAGAGTTGAGACGAACCGCCCTCTTCATACCCAACCGAAAGGCGCTCTTCAATATGGTCGAAGGTGCACACTACGAACTGCAACCATCGTCCAAGCCTTCCGAACACCCCATCCTGCCATCAACCGAAAACACCCCGACTGGCGACCGCACCAACAATCTCATCGAAAACTTCCTCGCTTCCACCCCCGACATGAACATCAACAGGGGAAAGCGCGCACTCACCGTTGCCGATGCCACCACCGACTATGCCGCCTACCTGCTTGAACTCGACGACATGGAACCCGAACCCGAAAAGCAGGACGAACTTATCAACTCCTACATCGAAAACGGCAAACAGCGCGTCACGCTTCAAGAGCAACCCACTTACGTTCCCAATACGGAGAACGAAGACACCAACGAGGATTATTTTACCGAAATTTTGGCACGAATTTATACAAAACAAGGTAATTATGACAAGGCAATCGAAATTATTACCAAGTTAAATTTGAATTATCCGAAAAAAAGTAGTTACTTTGCAGACCAATTGCGTTTCTTACGCAAACTTCAGTTAATCAATAATAAAACAAAATCATAAAACACAATGTATCCAGTACTCGTAATTTTCGCAGTTATCGTAGCGATTCTTTTGACACTCATCGTGCTCATCCAGGAATCAAAGGGTGGCGGTCTTACCTCAAACATGGCTGCCGGCAACGCTATCATGGGCGTTCACAAGACCACTGACTTAGTAGAAAAAATCACATGGGGCCTCGCTGCAGTGCTCGTTGTGTTGTGCATCTGCACTGCTTACACAACTCCCGAAGCAAAGAACGTTGACAGCGTCGTAACAGACATGCAAATCGCTCTCCCCACTGCTCCCGCAGCTGAAGTACCTGCTGCTGCAGAACTCCCCGCAGTTCCTGTAGAAGCTCCCGCAGCTGAATAATCAGCAAACAGATTTTCCAGAAGTTTCATAACGAAACTCACAAAAAAACAAGAGGGTGTGTCAAAATGCTAAATTTTGACACACCCTCTTTAGTTGCGTTAGAGTAAGTAAAATGCAAGGCGCTGAAATTAAGGACGAAGAGAGTGTACTGAAGTACATAACCCAATTTAAACGATACGCACAGTTCCCCGTAATACGCCAGAGCCAAACTTGCAGACTGGAACAAAATCTCCACGTATCACGAGTATCACAAGTATTTGGTTAGGTTATGAGGTTATTAGGTCGCTTCGCTTGTGCAGTTTTAAGACTATGCAGCATTTTTAGAGTACAGAGAACAGAGTACAGAGCACAACTGCCGTGCGGAATGCAAGCCAGCGTTCAAACAAGCGTTCGAGTCAAACCATCTCGTCTACTCGTTTACTTGTTTACTCGTCTACTATCTACGAAATTTTGCAAAATTTCGTAGATACGTTTTTTTAACATCCCTTAACATTGCTCAAAAAGTAAAAAAGTTTAAAACTTTAACTTCTGTTAAGAAAAACTTAGGAAGTTTAACAGAAATTTTCGGAAAATTGAGGAAAATTTTCCTTCTTCAAAAGAAAAAAGTTTTTCTTCAAAGGAAAAATTTCTTACTTCAAAGGAAAAAAATCCTTCTTAAAAGAAAGTTTTCAGGAGAAAGGTCATAAAAAAAGGAGGGCAGCGGTGCCCTCCTTTAACTTTATGCAAATATACATCATTTTTCAGCGAAATCCAAATCTGCATTTCGCGCTGTTTTTACAAAAGTTAACAAATACGCACCCTCTTTTGCTATTTCAGAACTTACAAAAAGGGCGCTTTTTGCAACAACGATTTTTGGGCTAAAAATCGAAATGCACGAAAAAAGTCAAGGCAGAATTTCGGGTGTATTAAATTACTAATGTGCGGGTAATTCGTGTTCCCCAAAAAATATCTATATGCTGAATATTTCTTTGAACACGATTTAAACCTATCAGCACAAGCTATACCCCCTCTTCCTCTTCATGCAAGAAATCAATATCCAAATCGGGGGTATCGTCGATTTCGAACGACACCTTCTTTGTCTGCAAAGACAGTATCACCTTTGCGTGCAAACCGCCGTCCATGCCCGGCATACATACTTGCGCAAAGAACGAGAGGCGGTCGTTGCGCTTGTCGTCCTCATCGAGACTCATGCCAGCCAGCGTTCCGTATCGACGGTCTTCATCGGAAAGCATGTGGTCGAAGTCCGGCTTTCGGAATACATGATAAAAGAAAGCAGCGCCATCCTGCTTGACAGAAATATGGACACAATTATCGTAGAAAAACGTGCCAAGAATATCCTCTACGATAGGAGCTTCCTTGTCAACCTTACGCTCAACGACTATCGTATAGGTATGTCCGTTTCGCGTGGTTTTATATTCGATAATACCTTCCTTATCAGCGATGGGGGTTGTGTCCTTCACGACTTCTTTCTTCACATTCAGCACAACTTCCTCCTGTGGTTGGGTTTCGACCTTCTGCTTACACGACGCAAAACCTATCGAAGCGAGCAACACGATTATAAAACTTCTTTTGTTCATAAACTTAATACATTATCGCAAAGATTTAGAACAAAATAACAAATTATATTGCACACTCACAAATCTTATCGGCTGAATCTGCCATAAAAGTAGCATTTTAGTAAATTATAGTCGCATTTTTCGAGCAAATCTTACTAATTTTGCACCACAATTCAAATCGCAATCCTATATAAAAAAAATAAAGAATCCCTGGCTTCACCTTGTTGACGAAGGTTACAACTGCTTCGGATGTGCTCCCAACAATCCCTGGGGGCTCAAGTTGGAAGCCTACGAAGATGGCGAAGAAATCGTGGCACTCTGGACTGCGCACGACAATTATCAAGGCTGGGTAAAGACGCTGCACGGCGGCATTCAAGCCACATTGCTCGACGAGATTGCCGGTTGGCTCGTGTTCCGCAAACTGCAGACGGCAGGGCAAACCGTGCGCCTCAACATGAAATACCGCAAACCCATCCCTACGGGCGACGACGTACAACTCAAAGTAAGCGCACGCCTTGTAGAAATGAAGCGCAACATGGCTGTCATCACAGCCGAAATCGCCTATAACAACGAAATTTGCTCTTCGGCAGACATTACCTACTATTGCTTCAGCAAAGAAGATGCAGCCGCCCACTTTCACCTCGAAGGTTGCGAACTGGAAGAGGAACAAATCACTCTATAATCTTACATGAAACATTATATTCTCACCCTGCTCTGCGCACTCCTGTGCTTAAGTTGTAGCGACAAGGACGAAACTACAATTCTGCCTGATCCGCCCGCCCCACCTACCCCACCTGCTCATTGCGCACGCACCGTGCTCATTTACTGCGTAGCACAAAACGACCTCGGAATCTCTACCTGGCGCAGCGACTCCACAGAAATTGCCCGAGGTGCACAATATATGAGCGAGGACGACTGCTTGCTGGTCTATGTAGATAAAGCACAGCTCCCACGCATTTACCTCTTTACCTCACAGATAAAAGGGCAACTTGTTTACCAATATCCCGACGACTATTATTCAACGAATCCTGAACAACTGGGGAGCGTAATCGAATACATGACTCAGCACTACCCTGCCGATGAGTACGGACTGGTATGCTGGTCGCACTCCGACGGGTGGATTCCTTCGTCGAACACGAATTACACCATGTCGCCCATGAGTTTCGGCATTGACGTAGGTCCGACAGGCAACATGAACACCAACCTTGACGCCAATGGTAAAGTAGGCCCACAAATGAATATTAACGAAATGGCTGCGGCTATCGAAAACACCGGTATCCACTTTCGATATATATTCTTCGACTCATGCCTGATGCAATGTATCGAAACGTGCTACGACCTGCGCCACGCTACGGACTACGTTATCGGTTCGCCCATGCCCATCCCCTACGATGGAGCCTACTATACGAACATGGTGAGAAAGGGACTTTTCTCGGACAGCGTAGAGCACATTGTCGATACCTACTATGAAGACGTAACGACAATGCACAGTACTTACGACGACTACGGACTCGTAATCTCCTCTGTCAAAACAGACGGACTGGAGGAACTGGCTGACGCGATGAAGGACGCACTTGCAAACGTTGACTGGGAAAACAACTATCCCGACATGCAGAGCGTTGATGCTTACTACCGCTATCTTTATAGCTACTTCTACCGTCCTCACTACTACGACCTGAAATCCAGCATCAAGCACCTGTGTGCTGAAGCCGACTACGAAACCGTTTGCAAAGTCCTCGACAAAGTGGTGACAAACTACAAGGCTACCAGCCGCTTCTGGGTGGGTCCATACAACAGCGACTATGCTACTATCAATACAGAGTTTTGCTGCGGCGTGTCGATGTTCGTACCTCAGGCTGCCTACAATCGTAATGAGAGTTTGTGTGACTTCGGCAACCACAACGAAAACTTCAAACTCACAGAATGGGCACAAGCGATTGGCAAGAACTAACCCAACTGACACACACTAATAAAAAAACTCACATCAAAAAAAGCAGGTGGCAACGTTGCTCCGATAGGGAGTCAGCATTGCCACCTGCTTTTTCATTAAATGAACTCACACTGATTTCCACGACCTATTTGCAGAAATCTCAACGAGTTTTACGAATCCTACTACATTTACTCGCCCTTAATATAAGCTACGACTTCTTCAATCGTAAGTTTGCGCTGCTCGCCCGTCTGCATGTTCTTGAGCGCAACGAGTCCTTCCTGCATTTCGCTTTCACCCACCAGGGCTACGTAGGGCACGCACTGCACGTTGGCATAGCTCATCTGCTTCTTCATCTTCACGGCATCGGGGTAAACTTCCGTTTTGATACCGGCACGACGCGCCGTCTGAGCCAATCGCAAGCAGTGTGCCGCCTCGGCTTCGCCAAAGTTGATAAAAAGCAGGTCGACGCCCGTCTGGGTTTCGGCTGGATAGAGTTCGAGTTGGTTGAGCACATCGTAGATGCGGTCGGCACCGAAGGAGATGCCCACGCCCGAAAGTCCGGGCAAACCGAAGATACCCGTGAGATTGTCGTAGCGACCACCGCCTGTGATGGAGCCAATCTGCACATCGAGCGCCTTTACTTCGAAGATGCAGCCCGTATAATAATTGAGCCCGCGCGCAAGCGTAAGGTCGAGTTCGATTTCGTTGCAAAGGTCGCTTCCCTGCAATGCTGTCAGCACGAAGTCAATTTCGTCAACGCCCTTCAAACCCACTTCGCTCTCTGCCAGAACGGTGCGCATGGTGGCGAGTTTCTCAGCATTGCTGCCCTGGAGGTTGATGATGGGCTGCAACTTTTCAACCTGCGCCTCGCTCAGTCCGCCTTCGAGCAATTCCTTGTTGACATTGTCGAGTCCAATCTTGTCAAGTTTGTCAATCGCAACAGTGATATCGACAATCTTATCGGCTGCGCCGATGATTTCAGCAATACCGGTCAGAATCTTGCGGTTGTTGATTTTAATGCAAACGCGAATGCCGAAACGTGAGAACACCTCATCGACAATCTGCATCAACTCCACTTCGTTGAGCAGCGAGTCGGAACCAACAACGTCGGCGTCGCACTGATAGAACTCGCGATAGCGCCCCTTCTGCGGACGGTCGGCACGCCAAACGGGTTGAATCTGATAGCGCTTGAAGGGCATCTGCAACTCCTCGCGGTGCTGAACGACGTAGCGTGCGAAGGGCACAGTGAGGTCGTAGCGAAGTCCCTTTTCGCAGAAGCGCGAAGCAAGTTGTGCTGCTGTGCGCTCGTCATAATCTGCAGTAGGCACGGCATTCTTAAAGTCGCCTGAGTTCAAAATCTTGAAAAGCAGTTTGTCGCCTTCTTCGCCATACTTGCCCATGAGCGTAGAGAGGTTCTCCATCGCAGGGGTTTCGATCTGACGAAAACCGTAGAGCGCATACACATCGCGGATGGTGCTGAAAATATAATTGCGCTTTGCCATTTCAACAAAGCCAAAGTCGCGTGTTCCTTTAGGAATAGATGGTTTTTGTGCCATATCTGATATTAAATGTATTACCCAACTTTCGCAAGCTTCAGTTGAATCAGGTTATGAGGTTGTTAGGTCGCTACGCTTTAAGGTGTTGAGGACTATCCAGACTGTTTATATAAACGAACGAGGAGTTCCCCCGAATGGTAAACCTTAAAACCTAATAACCTTAAAACCTAATAACCTAACAAGTTGAGCACTTGCGAAACTTAAAATGTATTATTTCAAAAATATTCTGTGCAAAGTTACATTAAATTTACCGAACAACTCCGTTTTCAAAAAAACAAATTGCGATTTCCGCCATCACCTCAAATTATTCTGCTAAAAAATCTCGCAAGCGGCATTAATATTTTTTAGAAAAAACGTTGCAACTTTTTTAGGGAAAGAGTAACTTTGCAGTGATTTAAGGCTGACGTTGGTCGCCTGTCGAGTACGACAAATTATTTCACTCATTAATAGCAATCACAAAATGAAAGCGCTTGTT
>JAZQXH010000065.1:0-59778 GCA_045632745.1 Alloprevotella sp. | reverse complement strand
AATGATTTCCTCAACGACGGGTCGCATCTGGTTTACCTTAATGGGGAAGATGATGAAGTGGTCGCCCTGGAAGTTGTATTCCTTGGCAGCTTTCTTGAAGCAGGCATCGGTTTTTTCGATTCGATTGTCCAAGATGTCGGGAAAACGCAGTAGCACCGGGGCTTGAATGTGGCGTGTCGATAGTTCATCGACAACTTCCTTCAATTCCACCTGCACACCATTCTTGCGAGGTGTGACATAGACGTTTCCCTTTTCATTAATGCCGAAGTAGTTTACTCCCCAACCCTTGATGTTGTAGAGTTCTTCGGAATCTTCAATTCGCCATTTACGCATGTTTGTAAGATTGTATAAAATTGGTGATTGATAATGCTGGATTGTTGTGAGCAGCGATGCAGACGTTTTGATTACTGCTGAGCTGCCGGCTCACGTTGTAGTTGCTCAATGATTTGGAGTGCGAGGTCGTTCACGCGTTTTGCGTCGTGCAACACATTGACCTGCACGCGATGTTGTGCTTTTTCGTAGAAAGGAGCGCGTGCTTCAAGCTGCTCTTCCACGAAGTTGCGGAGTTCGTCGGCACTTTTGCCTTTCAGTAAGGGGCGTTCGCTCTTGCTCAGTTTGAAGTGCTCCAGGATGACGTCCGCTGTGGCTTGCATATAGACAGTGGTGCCAACTTCGTTCATGTAGTCCATGTTGTCGAAGAAGCAGGGTGTGCCGCCGCCGCAGGAGAGTACGACATTCTCAAATTCAGCTACTTCGTGGAGCATTCTTCGTTCGAGGTCGCGAAATTTTTCCTCGCCCGACTCTGCAAATATTTCGGGCACTTTTTTACGGTAGCGCTCTTCGATGTACCAGTCGAGGTCGTAGAACTGACAACCTAAGTGCTTGGCGATGTGGCGGCCAACGGTGGTTTTGCCTACACACATGTAGCCGATGAGAATGATTGCTTTCATCTGTGCGATGGTGTGGAGATTATTTTTTCTTCTTTTTCTTGTCGGCCTCGGCTTCAACGTGCTTCAGGCAATCTTCGTAGGTCATTTCCTCAACCTTGGCAGCCTGCGTCTTTGAGAGGCGGTAGTTCGTACCCTTGTAGGCTACGTAGGGACCAAATCTGCCGTCGCGAATTTCCATGTCGGGATCTTCTTCGAAGGTCTTGAGGCGCGCTTTCTGTTCGGCGTTGCGCTTTTCTTCAATCAGTTCGATGGCGCGTTCAAGGGTGATTTGCATGGGGTCTTCGCCCTTGGGAATCGATACGAACTTCTTGTTGTGCAGTATGTAGGGACCGAAGCGTCCGGTGTTGATGACGACACTTGTGTCTTCAAAGTCGCCCAGCGTACGAGGCAGTTTGAAGAGTTCGAGCGCTTCTTCGAGGGTGATGGTGCTGATGCTGTGGTTCTTGCCGAGTGAGGCGAAAATGGGCTTCTCGGTTTCGCCAGTGATGCCTATTTGCACCATTGGGCCGAAGCGGCCTATCTTTACCATTACGGGTTTGCCCGTTGTGGGGTCGGTGCCAAGGAGGCGTTCGCCTACCTTCTTTTCCGAGCGTTCCTGTAACACTTGTTCCACCTGTGGGTCGAAGTCAGCGTAGAATCCCTTGATGAGGTTTTGCCAGTTCTTCTTGCCTTCAGCCACGGCGTCGAACTCTTGTTCTACCTGGGCGGTGAAGTTGTAGTCCATGATGTTGGGGAAGTTCTGGAACAGGAAGTCGTTGACAATCGTACCGATGTCTGTGGGTACGAGTTTGCCCTTTTCCGAACCGATTTTTTCGGACTTCTTGGAAGTCTTGAGTTTGCCCTTCTTCAGGGTGATGACTTCGTATTCGCGCTTGCCGCCATCGTTCTCGCCCTTGGCTACATATTCGCGCTGCTGGATGGTTGAGATGGTGGGAGCGTAGGTTGATGGGCGTCCGATGCCCAGTTCTTCGAGTTTATGAACGAGCGATGCTTCCGTATAGCGGGGGGGGGCTTGCGTAAAGCGTTCGGTGGCAGTGATTTCTTCCTGCTTGAGCACGTCGCCCTCGTTCATCGTTGGGAGGAGGGTGCCTTCGCTGGTGGTTTGTTCGGTGTCGGAGTCGTTGCTTTCGCTGTAAACTTTGAGGAAGCCGTCGAACGTTATGACTTCGCCCACTGCTACGAATCCTGCACCGAAAGTTTTGCCGGCAGCATCCGTGATGTCGATATTAACCGTGGTTTTCTCCAATTGTGCATCCGCCATCTGGCAAGCCAGAGTGCGTTTCCAGATGAGTTCATAGAGTTTGCGCTCCTGCGATGTTCCGCTGATGGAAGCATTGTTCATGTATGTCGGGCGGATGGCTTCATGGGCTTCCTGTGCACCTTTCGTCTTTGTGTGGTAAGTGCGAAGTTTGTGGTATTCTTTGCCCATTTGCTCTGTCACGACCTGCTTGCTACTGTTGAGACACAGCTGTGAGAGGTTCATAGAGTCGGTACGCATGTACGTGATGTGTCCGCTTTCATATAACGCCTGTGCGACGCGCATAGTGAGCGCTACGGGGAAACCCAACTTGCGTGCAGCCTCTTGTTGAAGCGTTGAAGTTGTGAAAGGAGGCGCAGGCATGCGCTTGATGGGGCGCTTCGTGATTTGTGAAATGGTGAAATTAGCGTCCTTGCACGATTCGAGGAAAGCTTCAGCTTGCTCGCGTGTGGCAAAGCGCTGTGCGTATTCAGCCTTGAATTGCGTGAGCGAGCCGTCTGCCGATTCTGTGCAGAATACAGCCGTTACGCGGAAGTTTGCTTCGGGGGTGAAATCTTTGATTTCGCGTTCGCGTTCAACGATGAGTCGCACTGCAACACTCTGAACGCGCCCAGCCGAAAGACTCGGACGCACTCTGCGCCAAAGCACGGGCGAGAGTTTGAAACCCACCAAGCGGTCGAGCACACGGCGTGCCTGCTGCGCATCTACAAGGTTGATGTCGATGTGGCGAGGGTGAGCAATGGCTTCGGTGATGGCTGTTTTCGTGATTTCGTGAAACACGATGCGATTGGCCTTCAAGGGGTCGATGTTGAGTACTTCGGCAAGGTGCCAGGAGATGGCTTCTCCTTCTCGGTCCTCATCGGATGCGAGCCATACGCATTCTGCCTCTTTCGCTGCTTTGCGCAAATCGCTTACCACCTGTTGCTTGTCGCTGGATATTTCGTATTCCGGAGCAAAAGTTTCGAGATTCACTCCAAAATCCTTCTTTTTCAAGTCGCGGATATGTCCGAAACTTGAGAGTACTTTATAGTCGGAGCCCAAAAACTTTTCTATGGTCTTTGCTTTAGCGGGCGACTCTACAATTACAAGATTTTTTAGCATGATAAAGGTTATTTTGGCGCAAAAGTAGAAAAAAAAAATATCCTACACATTATATAAAGCAAAAACTTTCTTGAAGTAATGATGAGATTGAATATTTTGTGGTGTAAAACTTTTATGAAAACCGCCTTGATATCCGGATGAAATGAGAAAATTAAAGGCTATAAGTTAAGGTTATAAGATAAGGTTTTAAGGTTATGAGGTTATAAGGTTTTAAGGCTATGCAGCGTGCAAGCAAGCGTTTGAGTCTGACCTCGCTTGTCTACTCGTACCTCGTCTACTTGTTTACTAAAAGTTGACAAAATTGCTTTGTCAACTTTTTTTAACATCCCTTAATACTGCTCAAAAAGTAAAAAAGTTTAAAACTTTAACTTCTGTTAAGAAATTCTTACAGAGTTTAACAAAATTTTTCGGGAAATCGAGGAATTTTTTTCTTCTTCAAAAGAAAAAAGTTTTTCTTCAAAGGAAAAATTTCCTACTTAAAAGGAAGAAAATCCTTCTTCAAAGGAAGTTTTCAGGAGAAAGGTCACAAAAAAAGGAGGGCAGCGGTGCCCTCCTCAATCTTTATGCAAATATACATCAAAAATTAGCGATCTCCAAATCTGCATTTCGCGCCATTTTTACAAAAGTTAACAATTTTGACCCTACTTTTGCTAATTTGGAACTTACAAAAAAGGCAATTTTTGCAACCTCGATTTTAGGGCTAAAAACTGAAATGCACGAAATAAATTAAATCATATTTTGCGATGTATTATATTATGGGTGAGGTTGAAAGTTAAGGTTATGAGGTTGTGAGGTTGTGAGGTTATGAGGTTATAAGGTTATGAGAGCTATGCAGCGTGCATGCAAGCGTTTGGGTCAAACCTCACTCGTCTATTTGTATCTAATAATTCGTCTACTATTTTAAGGTCATGATACTGTGCAGAACATGTACTTTTAAGGATAAAAAAACAAGTAAGTTTGATAGTGGTTGTAGTAAAATGAATCGTGTAAAATCCGTCATTATGTAATTTTATGAATATAAATCCAAGCACCTCAAAAAAAATCCGTATTTTTGCTAATTAATTTTTGATAGAAACAACAAAATCTTATGCTTGAAATAAAAAATCTCCATGCCCGCGTTGAGGGAAAAGAAATCCTCAAAGGGGTGAATCTCTGTATTGGCGACGGCGAAGTGCATGTGCTCATGGGACCTAATGGTTCGGGAAAGAGTACGCTGAGCCACGTCCTGGTAGGTAATCCGAAGTACGAAGTGACGGAGGGTAGCATCACCTTTAATGGCAAAAACTTGCTCGAACTTTCGCCTGAGGATCGTGCACACGAGGGCATCTTCATGTCGTTTCAGGCGCCGACGGAGATACCTGGCGTTTCGATGACAAACTTTATGCGTGCCGCCATCAATGCCAAGCGTGCATACTTCGGTCAGGACCAAATTCCTGCCGCTGAATTTTTGAAGATGCTCAAAGAGAAGCGCAAACTCGTAGGACTCGATGCGCACTTCATGAGTCGCGGTGTAAACGAGGGTTTCTCAGGTGGTGAGCGCAAGCGCAATGAGATTTTCCAGATGGCGGTGTTGGAGCCGCTTTTCTCTATCCTCGACGAAACAGACTCAGGGCTCGACGTCGATGCCTTGCGCATTGTGGCAGATGGCTTCAACATGCTGCGCACCGAAAAGACCAGTGCAATGGTCATCACGCACTATCAGAAAATGCTCGACTACTTGAAGCCCGATTTTGTGCACGTGCTGGTCGATGGACGCATCGTGAAGGAAGGTACTGCGGCTTTGGGCTACGAAATTGAGGAACGCGGTTTCGATTGGATTAAGGAAGAAGTAAACAATGCTTAACGTAGAAACCATGTCGAGTTCTCAGCAATACATTCAGCTTTACGAAGAGCAGCGCGCGCTGTTGGAACAAAACAGTTGTTCAACGATGAACGCGCAGCGCTCGGCGGCAGCGCAATTCCTCGCACAGAAAAAGTTGCCCACGCGTCGCAATGAGCGCTATCGCTACTTCAACGTGCAGGAAGCATTTGCCCCCGACTACGGAGTGAACCTCTTGCGCACGCTCCCTGCGATAGACCCTTATACGACATACCGTTGCAATGTGCCCAACCTGAGTACGCAACTTTATTTCGTGGTGAACGACACGCCCATGCTCCACTGCGCACCCAATCAGCCCACAGAGGGCGTGACAATCTGCGCCATGCGCGAGGATGGGGCGTTGCTTCAGGAATATTACAACAAAGCGGTGAACGATGCCGACACCGTAGCTGCGCTCAACACGATGCTGGCGCAGGATGGTATTGTTGTCCACGTTGCTGCCCACACGAAGGTGAAGCACCCCATTCAGCTTGTCAACGTTTGCGATGCCACGATGGCAATGATGTCCAACCGCCGTTTGCTCATCGTGGTGGAAGAGGGAGCTGAGGTGCAGTTTCTGCTCTGCGACCACGTGGCAGGAAAGAGCGCTTACCTCACAACGCAGGTGACCGAGGCTTTCATCGGTCGTCAGGCAAAGGTGGACTTCTATACCATTGAGGAAAATGCGGACAATGTGAACAAACTGGCGCTCTACTACGTGCAGCAGCAGGCGGAGAGCCATGTGGCGATGAATGGTGTGACGCTCCATGCCGGACATTCGCACAACCACGTCAACGTGCAGCTCCTTGGTCAGCATGCCGATCACTTTACGGCTGCAGCTGTGATTGCCGGCGACCGTGAGTTGGTGGATTACAACATCGTCGTGGAGCACGTGGCTGAAAACTGCAATAGCGAAATGCTCTACAAGTATGTGCTCGACGATGAGAGCGAGGGTGCTTTCGCCGGAAAGGTGCTTGTTCGTGAAGGCGCACAGCACACGACTTCGCAACAAACGAATGCCAATCTTTGCGTCACGCCTACGGCGAGAGCCTATGCTCAACCCATGCTTGAGATTTATGCCGACGACGTAAAGTGTAACCACGGTTCGACGGTCGGAAAACTCGATGAAACCGCCCTTTTTTACATGCGTCAGCGCGGCATTCCCGAAGCCGAGGCACGCTTGCTCCTGCAGCATGCCTTTGTGAATGAGGTGTTGCAGCGCGTCGAACTCGAACATCTGCGCGACCGCCTTGCGCATCTCGTGGAGCTGCGTTTTCGTGGCGAGCTGAGCAAGTGCGCCGGCTGCAAGATGTGTCAGTAATGTGGTGAGGGTGTAAAACTCTGTTTTGATTATCTACAAAAAAAGTTAGCGATGTGAGTCGCTAACTTTGAATTTATATACGGCAATGTATCATTTAGACGAAATACGCAAGGACTTCCCCATACTTCAGCGCACGGTTTACAACAAACCCCTGGTATATCTTGACAATGCGGCAACGACGCAGAAACCGCTCTGCGTGACAAATGCCATTAGCGAGATGTACAATACGCTGAATGCCAATGTGCATCGCGGTGTGCACTTTCTTTCGCAGCGCGCAACCGACCTGCATGAAGCAGCGCGCGAGCGAGTGCGCAGTTTCATCAATGCGCACTCGACGGCGGAAATTATCTTTACGCGCGGCACAACGGAGAGCATCAATCTCGTGGCGTCGAGTTTTGGTGAGGCTTTCTTGTCGGAGGGTGATGAGGTTATCGTGAGTACGATGGAGCACCACTCCAACATTGTGCCTTGGCAACTTCTGCGCGACCGCAAGGGCATTGTGCTGAAGGTGATTCCCATCGACGATGCGGGCAATCTTGATATGGATGCCTACGAGGCGCTCTTTACGCAGCGCACAAAGTTGGTGAGCGTGGCGCACGTGAGCAATGTGCTCGGCACGATAAATCCTGTGAAGCGCCTGGCTGAAATTGCGCATGCCCATGGTGCAAAGATTTTGGTGGATGGCGCACAGAGTACACCGCATTTTGCCGTCGATGTGCAGGACATGGACTGCGACTTCTTTGCCTTCAGCGGACATAAGGTGTACGGACCTACGGGTATCGGCGTGCTATATGGCAAGGAGTCGTTGCTCGACAGCATGCCTCCATATCATGGCGGTGGCGAGATGATAGCGCGTGTCACGTTCGAGCATACTACCTACGAACGCCTCCCCTTTAAGTTCGAAGCAGGTACGCCCAATTATGTAGGAACCCATGCGCTCGCTACGGCGCTCGACTATGTTTCGACACTCGGGATGGACGTAATTTCAGCGCATGAGCGTGAGCTTACGGCTTACGCTATGGAGCAGATGCGTAGCTTGCCGGGGATTAAATTCTTCGGTGAATCCGCCGAAAAAGATGCTGTCGTAGCGTTTAACATCGCTGATATTCATCCGCTTGACTTGGGTACATTGCTCGACCGCTTAGGTATAGCTATCCGTACGGGCCACCATTGTGCGCAGCCCTTGATGCAACGCTACGGAGTGGAGAGCATGGCGCGCGCTTCGTTTGCGCTCTACAATACGAAGGCGGAGGTCGATGCTTTTGTCGCTGCGCTCGACAGGGTGAGGAAGATGTTTTAGTTCAAGCGTACAGAAGTTGAAAAATTATGCTCGAAACCATTTTTAACAAAGAAGGATTGATTGAAGCCGGTTGCGACGAGGCAGGGCGTGGATGCTTGGCAGGGAGTGTGTATGCCGCAGCAGTCATTCTCCCTGAGGATTATCAGAATGAGTTGCTCAACGATTCGAAGCAACTCACGGCAGCTAAGCGCCGCAAACTGCGCGAACAGATTGAGCACGATGCCTTGGCGTGGGCGGTAGGCGTAGTGACGGCTGCCGAAATCGACGAAATCAATATTCTGAACGCATCTATTCTTGCCATGCATCGAGCTTTGGACCAGTTGAAACTGCGTCCGGAGTACGTCATCGTAGATGGCAATCGCTTCAAGCCTTATAAGGATGTGCCCCACACGACGATTGTGAAGGGCGACGGCAAATATCTGTCGATAGCCGCAGCCAGTATTCTGGCAAAGACTTATCGCGATGACTACATGGAACGTCTGCACGAGCAGTATCCTCATTATGGTTGGGACCGCAATGCCGGTTATCCTACGAAGGCACATCGCGACGGTATTCGCTTGCATGGCATTACGCCCGAACATCGAAAATCATTTAATCTGCTGGGGGCGACGCAGCAATCGTTGCTCGATGACCCCAATTTTCTGAATAACGAAGCATGACAGTAATTGTTTTTACGCTGATACTCATCGTTGGAGCCTATTGTGCAGGCTTGTTGGGTTCGCTCACGGGTTTGGGTGGGGGAGTAGTGATTATTCCTCTGCTCACAATGGCTTTGGGTATTGATTTCCACTATGCCGTCGGCGCAGCGTTGGTGGCATCCATCGCTACCAGCTCGGGTTCGGGCAGTGCCTATGTGAAGGAGGGCATTACGAACATTCGTCTGGGTATGTTCCTTGAGGTGGCTACGGTAATTGGCGCTGTCGTCGGTGCACTCGTGGCTTACTATCTTGACAGCAACGTGATTGCCGTGATTTTTGGTTGCACGCTGATTCTTACCGCCGTGATGCAACTCACGAAGAAGCAGAATCACGATGGCGTAAAGGGTTCGGATGCTGCTCGCCACCTGAAACTCTTTGGTACGTGGCCGCAGAAAGACGGTAGTTTTAAGCACTACGAGTTGCGCAACGTGGCAGGTGGTTTTGGTGTGATGACGATTGCGGGTGCGCTGTCGGGAATTTTAGGCATCGGCAGCGGTGTGCTCAAAGTCATTGCGATGGACAACATGATGAAAGTTCCCTTCAAGGTGAGCACCACGACGTCTAATTTTATGATGGGTGTCACGGCATGTGCATCAGCGGTAGTTTATCTTCAGCGCGGCAATATCGATCCGGGCATTGCTTTCCCCGTGATGATAGGAGTGCTGGCAGGGGCTTTGACCGGGGCGAGGTTGCTTAAGCGCCTCGACGTGCGTTTGCTGAGGCGTGTTTTTAGTTTTGTGGTGTTGCTTGTGGCGTTCAACATGATTTGGCAGGGCATAAACGGCAATTTCTGACCGACGGAGTGACGGTGCGTGCATAATAGTTTCTTACTCAATATTAATATATAGTATATGCAAATCTTAATAAGCCGCACGCTGCGCTGGGGCGTGACGATTGCGGGATTGACGACGCTCGTCGGTGGAACGCTCTACTTGCTGCAACACGGAGACGAAGCTTTGGATATGGAGAAGTACGCTTCATTTTCTTACGCAGCGCAGCAAAATCCGGCAATCACCACTTTGGACGGTATTTTGAGCGGTGTTTTGGCTGCTAATTCTGAAAGTTTTATTCAGTTAGGGGTCGTTGCGCTGATTCTGACTCCCGTGATGCGCGTGGTGCTTTCGCTTGTAGATTTTACGAAGCAGAAAGATTGGTTGTATGTAGCGATTACGCTCTTTGTTTTATTGGTAATTATTGCAAATTCAATGACAGAGTCTTGATTTTTATCAAAATTATCTAATGTTGTTAACTTTTTTGCTAAAAACCTTTGTGGTATAATATTCTTTTCCTAACTTTGCACTCGCTAAGACGGAGAGGTGGCGGAATTGGTAGACGCGCTACTTTGAGGGGGTAGTGTCAATTGCGACGTGGGAGTTCGAGTCTCCTCCTCTTCACTCAGCAAAAGGAAACTTACTGAAAAGTGATTTCCACATTTTGCGGAAATAGCTCAGTTGGTAGAGCACAACCTTGCCAAGGTTGGGGTCGCGAGTTCGAGTCTCGTTTTCCGCTCAAATTATCCAAGCAGAGCAACAGAAGATGTTTGCTCTGCTTATTTTTTAGTCTATGGTTTGCTCGAATGGTGGAATGGTAGACACGAGGGACTTAAAATCCCTTGGGCAGAAACGCCTGTGCGGGTTCGAGTCCCGCTTCGAGCACCAGCGAACGTCGCAGATTGTCGAAAGATGGTCTGCGATTTTTTTGTTTTGTAAGTTTTGATTGGTTTTAAACATGTTATTTTGAACGGTAAGTCTTAAAAATATGAAAATTAATATAAGATATTTTGTTTTACAACCTATTAGGCGGACTGAATTTCTTATCTTTGCATGTTGAACAAGTGTGCAGTGAAATTTTGGACTGACTTTTCTGAAGTTTCTGCCCATGTTGCTGCACCGATGTTTCGCCTTGACGAATAATAAATTAACTCAACTTTCGCAAGTTTCAGTTGAATTAGGTTGTGAGGTTGTTAGGTCGCTACGCTTTAAGGTCTTGAGGACTTCCAGACTGTTTATATTAACGAATAGAGGAGTACTCCGAATGGTAAACCTTAAAACCTTATAATCTTAAGACCTTATAACCTAACAAGATGAGCTCTTGCGAAACTTGAATAAATTAACATCATACATTTTATGAAACAGTTCAAACTCGTCAACAACTTGATGGGCTGGTTGGTGTTTGCTATTGCAGCATTTACGTATTGCTCAACAGTGGAGCCCACCGCAAGTTTCTGGGATTGCCCAGAGTTTATCACTACTGCCTATAAGCTGGAAGTAGGCCACCCGCCTGGAGCACCTTTCTTTATGCTTACAGGTAATTTCTTCTCGCAGTTTGCGTCCGACCCCTCACAGGTTGCGCTCTGTGTGAACATCATGTCGGCGTTGCTCTCAGCGTTTTGCATTTTGTTCTTGTTCTGGAGTATCACGCACCTTACGCGCAAGCTCATTTGCTCGGACGGCGTAGTGAGTAGTGCTGTGCAAACAGCTATCATCATGGGTGCCGGTGTGTGTGGAGCGCTTGCTTACACATGGAGTGACACCTTCTGGTTCTCAGCTGTTGAGGGCGAAGTTTATGCTTACTCCTCTTTCCTCACAGCTCTCGTGTTCTGGCTGATGCTGAAGTGGGAAGAGCATGCCGACGAACCCGGTAGCGACCGCTGGATTGTACTTATCTTCTACCTCACCGGTCTTTCTATTGGTGTCCATTTGCTCAACTTGCTTTGCTTGCCCGCCATTGTGCTCGTATATTTCTTCAAGAAGAAACCCAGTGCGAATGCCAAGCAGTCTCTTCTTGCACTCGGCGTCAGTGTAGTGCTCGTAGCTTTGGTGCTCTATGGTTTGGTGCCCGGTATTGTGAAGGTTGGCGGTTGGTTTGAGCTCTTCTTCGTCAATACAGTAGGTATGGGCTTCAATTCGGGGCTTGTTATCTACATCCTGTTGCTTATCGGCGTAGTACTCGCTGCGATTTGGAGTACTACGAAGAGCAACCGTACGCGTATCAATGTGCTCTATCTTCTTTCTGTAGCGCTCTTGGGTATCCCCTTTATCGGCACAGGAGGACTTTCCATCGTACTTGGCATTGCCTTGCTTGGCTTGCTTGCTTTCTTGTTGAAGTTCAAGACGAAGGACGGTAACTATTTGATGCGTAAGCGCTTGCTTAATACGTCGTTGCTCTGTATGTTGATGATGATGATTGGCTATTCGTCATACGCAGTCATCGTGATTCGTTCTACGCAGAACACGCCCATGGACCAGTCTTCGCCCGAAGATATCTTTACGCTTGGTAGTTATTTGAACCGCGAACAATATGGTTCTCACCCCATATTCTTTGGAGCTCCCTATACAGCACGTCCTGTAGAGTTGAGCAAGAAGAACCACGTTCAGCGCCACGAAAAGGTAAGTGCCGAAGAGCCCGATCGCTACGACGAAGTTGAAGTAAACGACAGCTACGTCTATCCTTCTGAAACGAAGATGCTCTTCCCCCGCATGCACTCTGCTAAGCATGCTCAACTTTACGAGGATTGGCTCGGAGGTGTTGATAAGAAGTACTCTACCTTTAATTATAATGGTTATTCTTATCCTTACGAAAAGATTTCTCAGGTTGATAACATCAGATTCTTCCTTTCTTACCAGGTCAACTTCATGTACTGGCGCTACTTTATGTGGAACTTTGCCGGTCGTCAGAACGACCTTCAGACGCATGGCGAATTGGAGCACGGCAACTGGATTACGGGTATCCCCTTTATCGACAATGTGCTCTATGGCGACCAAAGTCTCATGCCCGATCCTTTGAAGAACAATAAGGGACGCAATGTCTTCTTCTGCTTGCCGCTTATCCTTGGTTTGCTCGGTTTGTTCTGGCAGGCTTATCGTGGCGAAAAGGGTATCCGTCAGTTCTGGGTAGTGTTCTTCCTGTTCTTCATGACAGGTCTTGCGATTGTGCTCTACCTCAACCAGACGCCCATGCAGCCCCGTGAGCGCGACTATGCTTACGCAGGTTCGTTCTATGCTTTCGCTATGTGGATTGGCCTCGGTGTTGCTGCCTTGGCAGAATTGCTGAGCCGAAAAATCAATGCAAAGGCAGCGGCTGCTATCGCATGTACAGTGGGTGTACTTGTTCCGCTTCAGATGGTGAGCCAAACGTGGGATGACCACGACCGCTCCGACCGCTTCGCCTGCCGCGATTTTGGTATGAACTACCTCAATACGCTGCCCGAGCAAGGCTATCCTATCATCTTCACCAACGGTGACAACGACACCTTCCCTCTTTGGTACGCCCAGGATTCAGAAGGACTACGCACCGACGCACGTGTTTGCAACCTCTCATATTTGCAAACCGACTGGTACACCGACCAGATGCGCCGCACAGCTTGGGAATCTCCCGGTCTGCCTATCGCGTGGAACCGTTATGAATATGTTGACAACATGGGCCACGACTTCTTCTACGTGATGCCCGAACATAAGGAAACGCTCAACCAAATCAAACTTCAGAACCCCGAAGTCAATCCCTATGAGTTGTCTTATCTTATCGACAACTACGTCCGTACGAAGGGATATTTGCCTACCGACAGTTTCGTCGTGAAGGTAAACAAGGAAAACTGCCTTGCACAGGGTATGAAGGTGCCTGCTGGCTACACAGACTTCCCCGAATATATGTCAGTGAAGCTGAAAGCCGAGTCGCTCACCAAGAGCGAGATGATGGTCTATGAAATGTTGGGTCGCAACGATTGGAAGCGCCCCATCTACATGTCTGTTACGCTCGGGCAGAGCAACTATGCTGGACTCGAAAACTACTGTATCCTCGAAGGATTGGCTTACCGCCTCACGCCTTTCAACTACGGACGCATGGGTACAATCGATGCAGATGTGATGTACGACAACATGATGAATCGCTTTGCGTATGGCAATGTCAATACGCCCGGCATCTATCTCGACGAAACAGTGTCACGCATGTGCGTTACTCATCGCCGAATGCTCCTCACGCTGGCAAACCAATTGCGCTATCGTGGCGATACTGAAAAGGCTATCAACGTTCTGACGCTGGCTAAGGAGAAATTCCCTTCTGACATCGTACCTTATGATTTCACCGACGATGCCGACATCGCATTGCTCTGGCACGAATGCGGTAAGAACGATGAAGCGATACGCGTCGCATCTGAACTTCTCGAACATTCCGTGCAGCAACTCCACTGGCTCAGTTCTTTGTCCGACAAGAAGTTGGTAAGCTATGGCAGTTCGTGCGTCAAGAGTGTACGTGCCCTCTTTGCTATTTATCAGTTGCTCGACTCGTTAGAGGCTGTCACTCCCGAGCAGGCAGAACTTGTTGACAATGTACTTGCCACAAGCGCCGCACGCTACGGTTACAGTCAATTACAATAAGCTGTATTTGGAGGAGATGACATAACAGTTGTCTCCTCCCGATGCAGTGTCTCAGTGGTGTGAAAAGAATAAGGTGCTTCAGTCTTCGTCCGAATTTTTGATTGAATTTTTGTCTTGCAGCAGGAACTTTAAGACGGGATTCACATTTGAAAATTATATAGATTCTAAGAGTGAAGTCAGTTGTTTTTTTTGTATCACTCCGTAATATGTTACCTGGTCAACGAGTGAGTCTTTTTTCTTTTTGAGAAGAAATTCTCCTTGTTGTGTTTGAAAATCTAAAATAAAGGAGTGTATCCGTTTTTCTTCAGGAGCACTCTTCATCTGAATATGTTTATAGAACAACCGGCACGCTGGCTACGTTGGCTTTATCCTCGCGCGCTTTGGAGGATGAAGGACAAGGAAAAGTGCGTCTATCTCACCTTCGATGATGGTCCCATCCCCGAAGTAACTCCTTGGGTACTCGATGTGCTTGATAAATACGGCGTGAAAGCCACCTTCTTCATGGTGGGCGAAAATGCGCGCAAATACCCCGAGATTTTTCAGATGGTAAAGGATCGCGGTCACCGCATTGGCAACCACACCTTCAACCATTGGGGCGGAGTGCGCCATTCTTCGGAGCGCTTCATAGCCAATGTCGATAAGGCGAATGTCATTCTCCAGACCGACCTTTTTCGTCCGCCCCACGGGTGGATGCTCCACAATCATTATGTGCTCGTCAAGCGCCGCGGCTACCGTGTTGTGATGTGGGACCTCGTTACGCGCGATTATTCCACTCGTCTCAATGGTCGCGACGTACTGCTCAACGTGCGCCGCTACGCACGTCCTGGCTCCATCATTACGTTCCACGATTCGCTCAAGAGCCACGACAAGATTCTCTACGCCCTTCCGCGTGCCATAGAGTGGTTGCAGTCACAAGGATATACGTTCAAGGTGTTCGACTAAAGCGGGTTTGCCAGTAATAGCATCCACTTTTTCTGCAAACACCTCAATCCTCGTTTCCCGTACATAGCCATGTCCGAATTCATCCTCTCACATACAGCCTTGAAAGCCGAAGCCCAGCGCCTCGGCTTTTCTGTTTGTGGCTGTGCGCCGGCTGCTTCGGTAGAGGAGTGGCGACGTCGGCAGTGGGAGCACTATCTTGCCAACCACCACCACGCAGGTATGGCTTATTTGGAAAACCATCTTGACAAGCGGCTCAATCCCCAACTTTTGGTTGACGGTGCGCAGACCGTCGTCAGCCTTGCGCTGAACTACTATCAAGGTGATGCCTGCACCTTCGGCAGTTATCAATTTGCCCGCTACGCCGTTGGGCGTGATTACCACGAGGTGGTGAAGGAGCGCCTCGCAGCTTTGCTTCAGTTTGTGCGCCAGACTTCGGACGGACGAGTGGATGGTCGCGCTTTCTGCGACACAGCCCCCGTCGATGAGCACTATTGGGCATGGCGATGCGGACTCGGGTGGCTCGGCCGCAATACGCAACTCATCATTCCGCACGCTGGGAGCCACTTTTTCCTCGGCGAACTCATCCTCACCGCACCTGTTGACCATTACGACGCTCCTCTGTCCTCACATTGTGGCAATTGTCTGCGCTGCGTCAAGGCTTGTCCCACAGGTGCACTCAGTCCTGCCGACGGATTTGATGCCCGCCGCTGTCTCTCGTATCTCACGATTGAGCACCGCGGATCTTTTCCACCCGAACTGCCCACTCCTCCTTTGGGCAACTGCATTTACGGCTGCGACCGCTGCATAGCGGCTTGTCCGCACAATCAGTCGGCTCCGCTCACTGAGGTTCAGGATTTCTATCCTCGCTCGGAACTTACGCAAATGTCGGCTGACGATTGGTCGTCGCTTACGCAGGAGCAGTTTAGTCGTATCTTCACGCACAGTGCTGTGAAACGTACGAAATTAGAAGGGCTTCTTCGTAATATTCAGTGTGCCAAAACAAAAGCCCAAAGCTGAGTGCGAATACTTGGCTTTGGGCTTTTCGGTTTTCATCTATCTATGAACATCTTCCAGTAGGGGAGGGTTACCCTTATTCAGTCGCTTCGTTTGCTGTGTCTTCACCCATCTTTGCAAAGTTGATTTCGGGGTGCTTGACGTTAAAACCATACTTCATTTTAGAAGACTTTCTGAACACTACGTTCACGGACTTAATCATGCTTGTCTTGAAGTCCTTTTCGTTTTCCGCTCCATGGCTTGAGAGCGTTGGGTAGAACGAACCGAGGTCGCGAAGTCTCACGCTCTGACCGTAGCGAAGTGCTTTCGTAATGCGTTCTTCAAGTGCCGAAATCACAGCCTTCACGTCGTGCAGCGTGAGCGTACAGCTGTCACTGATTTCCTGTGCGATGGTGTCCAGTGTTATGGGCGTAACGTGGTCGAGCTGAGCGTAATACTTGATTTCCTTAGTCTGGGGGTTCTTGCGGGGAGTTACATAATACTTCAACATAATAATAAAGATTTTAAGTGTGAATTAATAATTGATTGGTGTCTTCTGTTCGAGGTTGGCCAACCCGTTTTCGTTTTGACAATGCAAAGTTACGCACCCCGAAAAATGCACTTTGATTCGTTTCGTGCATTTCGTTTTTCACCACCTGCTTCATACCCTTGATTTATAGAAGTTTGACCCCCATTTATTTTTTTTTAACTTTGTTAAGTTGTTCAAGAAAGAATTTATTATTTATCTTTGCAAAAGAGATGGGGGGAGGCATTTTTAGAGTACAGAGAACAGAGTACAACTAACCATCCGGATGGTCTCTCCTTTCTCCTCTCTTTCCTCTCTCAACTCTCTTTTATTCGCTTACGCACATCCGCTTCGCAGTTCCCGCATGGCTATTTATTCGCTTACGCTCATCAGCTTCGCAGTCTCCTTTATTCGCCGTTGGCTCATCAGCTTCGCAGTCTCCTTTTTCCTTTCTCACTTATGTTCTCTCTCCGTTTTACATTATATATAATATTGAGTGCGTACTCGGTTTTGATGAGTGCGCAGCGTTACGATACATGGTGGAACGAAGTCCATCGTGCCATTGACGATGATTTACCACGTACGGCGCAGCAGTCGCTGGCGTTGATTGAAGCCGAAGCGCTGGAGCGCAATGATGCCTCGCAACTTTTGGCAGCAACGCTCACGTCCTGTCAACTGGCAGCGGAACTCTCGCCCGATAGTGCCGACAGCAAGCTGCGTTTGTTGCGCAGTCGCGCTGCCGCAGCGTCGCGTCTTGTTGAGCGTGCCTTGTGGGATGCAGCGTTGGCAAAAGTCCTTTCGCGTCGGTGGGGCGATGAGCAGTTGCAGGAGGAGTCGCGCCAGCTTTGGAACCAGATTTTCAATCGTCCCGAAGCGCTTCATGCTACAGCAGCTGCCGACTGCCTGCCACTCTTCGTGCTCGGTCCCTCTTCGTGGCATTATGGCAACGATCTCTTGCACGTTCTCTTGCTTGATGCGCTCAACCACGCACCTTTTTCTGAGGAGCAGCGCAGCGCACTCGCTACTCGCTTTGCCGACTTCTACCGCCGTCGTGGCTACGATGGCGCAGCCCTGCTCTTGTCCTTGCGCTATGGCGATGCAAAGGCTTTGGCTCCGCAGTACGCCTATCTCCCCATAGGTATCGAGGCGTACATTCAGTGTCTGGAGCGCATGCCTTTGTCCTCCAATGCAGAAATTGCTGCTGCTGTAGGCGTTGCCCACGATGCGTTGCGACGTTATGCCTCCCATCCGCGCGCTAATTGGCTTCGCAATTTTGTCACGAATTTGTCACAACCTTCGCTCCGTCTTTCGTCCGAAAGCAGTTGTTTCTACCCCGGAGTTCCCCAAACTTTTAGTCTCACGAGCAATGGCATATCGTCCCTGAAATGGCTCTGTTTTGAAGCCGATCGACCCGAAGTGGCTGATTTTATAGCCTCAGATTCTTCTGATAAACCCACACTTCCGTCCGATGTGGCTCCGCTCTTCGTAGCCGAAACGCAGTTGCCCTCTCAGTCGCCGTGGCTGAATTGCGACACTACGTTTACGCTCACCTTCTCCAATCCCGGCAGGTTCCTATGTTTCGCTGTGGCGGATGGTGAGGTGCTCAGCCACTTTGAAGTTTCCGTTTCGCGCCTTCGTCCTTTGCTCCTCTCGCAGACCGGAGCGCCGACGCGTATTCTTGCGCTCGATGCCCAACGTGGCAATCAGTTGTTCGACTTCTCTGTGGCGGAGTACGATGCGAAGGGCAGATTGAAGGCGTTGTTCCATCCCGATGCCGACGGCGCAGTTTTCATCCAGCCTGCTGTCCGCACCAACCATCGCTATGCTGTGGTTGCCGAGGGCGATAGTGCCTCTCCGCATTTTTATCTCCACCGCAGCGAACCTTCTTCCCCAGCGCCTGCTGTGATGAAGACGGTTTTTCTCACCGACCGCGCCATCTATCGTATGGGGCAGCGTGTGCAGTTTGGCGGTACGCTCTTTTCGGTCGATGCAATGACTGCTAAGGTACAACCCCTTGCAACACACGCCTTTACCGTAAGCGATGTGCAGGGGCGTACCATCGCCCGTTTGCAGGTTACTACCGATAAAAATGGCGATTTCAACGGCGATTTTCTCCTTCCCGACGACGTTCGCCCCGGTTTCTGCCAGGTGCGCTCTGAGCAGGGCAATGTCGTAGCTACGTTCCGCATTGAGGCGTATGTGCGTCCCACTTTTAATATTGAGTTGCAATCTCCGAAGTGCGCTTACACCTATGGCGACACGTTGCACGTCGGGGGCACAGTCGTTTCGCTTTCGGGTGCTTCGTTGGCTGGCGCAGTGGTTCATTACCGTTTGAAACCTGCCTATGTCCCCTGGCGCACTTCTTCTGCTGCGACTACTCTCTATGGCACGCAAAGTCTGGACGCCGATGGCTCGTTCCGTCTTCCGGTTTGCATTCCTCAACCCTCTTCGTCACAACCTCTTCTGCTGTGGCATAGTGCCGCTTATCTTCTCGAAGCCGATGTCGTTTCGCCCTTCGGCGAGGTGCAGTCAGCCTCTTTGCGTTTGACTGTAGCTGCTCGAAAGGCTTTTCTTTCTGCTCAGGTGCCGTCCGTCCTGCTGCGTGAGAACAGTGTGCCGCTTCGCATCGTGTGCCGCAATGCGGCAGATGTGCTGCTTGCCGATACGCTGACTTACCGTATCTACGATGCACGGCGTCGTGAGGTGTTCTCGTCTTCAGTGAAGTCGGGCGTTGCTTTTATGTCTTCAGCGTGGGCTTCGCTTCCCGATGGGCGCTATGCGCTGGAAGTGCCGCAATCCGGAGCCGACACGCTCCGACAGGAATTCCTGCTTATCGGAAAGTCTTCAACCCGACCTTTGCCCGATACGCCATTCTTCTACCATTCCGTAGCGTCGCAACATGCTGATAGCCTTACGATTCTATGCGGAACGTCCTTTACGGATGCTACGATTTTCTGCGATGAAACCGATGAAAACGGCAGAATCGTGGCGCATCGTTCCTATCTTGTTTCCGATACGCTGATGTGCCTTAATTTTGCGTGCGATGCTTCGCGAGGCAGGGGGTTCCGCGTGCACATTTCCATGCTCCGCAAGGGGGTGCTCCATTCTTTTTCGGAACGTGTCGTTGCACCGCCGCCGGCTGATTCCTTGCAGTTACGCTGGGAGCGTTTCCGCAATCTCTCTTCGCCCGGAGCAGCCGAGGAGTGGACCTTGCGACTTGTCGATTCTGATGGTCGTCCTGTTGCAGCATCGCTCTTCGCCACGCTCTACGATGCCTCGCTGGAGGCGTTCGTGGCGCATCGCTGGTCGTGTCCTTCCGCAGTGCAGCGCTCTTTGCCCTACACTACGGTCGCTACGGCTTACGACAGATATTTCCATTTCTCAGCCACGCGTCCTTCCGAGTCGCTTGCTGTGCCACCACTGCAGTTCACGTCGTGGAATCCCCGTCTGTTCAGTTACCATGCCGCCATGTCGAATGCCTCTCTGGGCGAAACGGGCATGATGTTGAATGGCGCTAAACCTCGCATGCAGATGGCAAAGTCGGCAGCATCGACCGACCATGTGTTGCACGAAGCGATAGTGATGACCGATAAGGCGGTGGAACCATCCGAAACTGAAAAGTTGAAATCACTGCGCAGCGATTTTGCCGAAACGGCTTATTTCTGTGCCGCGAGGGAGTTGGATGCCGACGGGCGCCTTACGCTTCGCTTCACTTTGCCCGAGGCTGTCACTGCATGGCGCTTCATGGCGCTGGCGCACGATGAAAATATGCGTTGGACGTTGCTGACCGATACGCTCCGAGTGCAGAAGCGCCTGATGTTGCAATCGTCTGTGCCTCAATTTGTTTACGAAGGCGATAGTCTTGTCGTTCCGCTTACGCTTACCAATCATGCCGACACCGGCGTGCGTGGCGAAGTCGAGGTGTCGTTTGCCGATGCTCGCACCGGAAACCAACTTGCTTCTCAACTCGTGCCTTTCGATGTGGAGGCAGGCAAGAGCAGCGTGCACACTGTTTCGTGGACGGTTCCGTTGGGTGTGGAGCGGGTGGAAGTGCGTTGTTTAGCGCAGACGTCCGATGCTGCCGATGGCGAAGCGCGCACCTTCGAGGTGCGCTCTCAGCGAGTGGAGCAGGTGGTGAGTCTTCCTTTCTCGTTTGCTAAACCGGGAACCCACCGCTTGGATATTTCCCATCTGTGGAGCACGTCTGCCGAGATGGACAGTCCGCGTCTTGCCGTGAAACTCACGCCTAATGCCCTGCGCGAAGTGCTCTCCTCGCTCTATGCGCTGGCAGCCGACGATTCGCCCACTGCCGATGCTTGTGCGCGTCGCTACTATGCAGCTTCGATGGCGCTGTGGCTGAAGCAGTTGCACGAGTTGACCACTGATTCAGTGCTTACTGTCTTGCGCAATCGGCAGGCGGAGGATTTCAAGCGCCTGTGCGTTTTGGCACATCCCGATGGCGGTTGGGCATGGTTGCCGGGCATGAATCCCAATTTTTCTGTTACGACCGAGGTGGCGATACTCCTTGCGCGTGCTTCGCTGACGATGGCTGACGAGCGTGCCGATTCGCTGTTGCAGACCGCTCTCCCAATGCTGAATGAGGAAGTGGCAGATCGCGTAGCTCGCCTCCGCAAGGTGCAATCGGCGTCGGCAGTGAACATCGACAATTCTCTGCTGCGCTATTTGCAGTTGGCAGCCTTGTTGCGCCTGCCCGTAACGCCCGATATCGATTTTCTCTTGCAGCGCTCACAGTCGTTGGGGAAGCAACTTACGCTCTATGGACGTGCGGTGATGGCGAGTGTAGCGCGCTATGCTGGCGATGAAGCCCGTGCTGCGCTCCATCTGAAGAGTTTGCGCGAGCATGCGGTGCAGTCTCCCGAAATGGGCATGTATTTCGACTCCTACCGTGCGCAGCGCCTCTCCGACTCCTATCGCATTTCGACGCAGGTGGCGGCCCTCGAGGCTTTTGCTCAGGTGGGCGATACGCTCACAGTGAACGCCATGCGCCAGTGGCTGTTGCAGTCGAAGCGCACGCAGCACTGGACGACTTCTGCCCTTACAGCCGACGTTGTCCATGCCCTGATTTCTACCGAGCCTGCTGGCGTAGCACAATCTCTTTCTGCAGCCACACATCATAATATTGTGCAATGGAGCACTGTCGATGGTTTGGACACAGATTCCGCCATCTTTGCGCTCTATGCCGGCGGACGTATGCTTCGGGCTGACGAACTGCTGCTTGCACCGCAGCGCGCTACGCACATTGAATTCCAGAAGTCAGCACCCGGACTCTCGTGGGGTAGCGTGGTAGCAACCTTCACCCTTCCGCAATCTCAGGTGCAGGCGCAAGGCAGCGGCTTGCACGTGGAGCAGCGTTGGGAAGTGGAGCGCAATGGCAAGTGGGAACCGCTCGAAGCATCGTCCGAGGTGGCTGATGATGCAGGTTTATCGGTCGCTGTCGGTCAGCGTTTGCGCCGCTTGCTTGTAGTGAAAGCGGAGCGCGATTTCGATTTCGTAGAACTTTCAGCGCCTCGTGCTGCAGCGCTCCGACCGCTCAACCTCCATTCGGGTTATAGTCGTGCATCAGGGCTTCCCTCATATTGCGCTTACTACGACGGCATGACGCGCTGGTATGTTGAAAAAATGCCCAAAGGCACCCATACCTTCACCGAAACGCTCCTTCCCAACCGCCCAGGCATCTATAGCAACGGAGTGCCTTCCGTAGTATGCACTTACGCCCCCGAATTCTGTGGCAATGCAGCCGCGACAGAGGTGCTAGTGAGGTGAGTAGGGAGCGGTTTAGGCTTCCTTGGTTTTCTTAGGACTCCTTAGGTCCTCCAAGAAATCCCTATGGTTTTCTAACTCCCCCTATAATATACTCTCCCCGCAAATTTTGCTTTGATTTTTTTCGTGCATTTCGATTTTTGCCCTTAAAATTGTGCTTTCAAAAACAGCTGTTTTTGTAAAGCCATAGATAGCAAAAGATAGTGCAAAACTGTTAACTTTTGTAAAAATGGCGCGAAATGCAGATTTGGATTTCGCTGAAAAATGATGTATATTTGCATAAAGTTAAAGGAGGGCTATGCTGCCCTCCTTTTTTAATGACCTTCCTCCTGAAAACTTCCTTTGAAGAAGGATTTTCTTCCTTTTAAGTAGGAAATTTTTCCTTTTAAGAAAAACGTTTTTCTTTTTAAGAAGGAAAATTTTCCTCTATTTTTCGAAAAAATATGTTAAACTTCCTAAGTTTTTCTTAATAGAAGTTAAAGTTTTAAACTTTTTTACTTTTTGAGCGACGTTAAGGGATGTTAAAAAAACGTATCTACGAAATTTTGCAAAATTTCGTAGATAGTAGACGAGTAAACAAGTAAACGAGTAGACGAGATGGTTTGACTCGAACGCTTGCATGCATGCTGCATAGCAGTTGTACTCTGTACTCTAAAAATGCTGCATAGCCCTCATAACCTTAAAACCTCAAAACCTAATAACCTTAATCAAACGCTTGTTGCACGCTGTACCCTGCGTAGAGACGTCCCATTGGGGCGTCTCCTGTACTGCAAAATCCCAAAATAGATATTTGATTTGGAGACGCCTCGATGGCACGTCTCTACGTCGGACATTATTCCATGGGACATCTCCTTAAATTGCGTTTTCATGCAAAAAACCGGATTGTTTATTCTCACACTTTCACAGACTCGCACACACTTTGCTTGTGCTCACCATCTGGAAGGTGCGAGCATGCTCGCCAAAGTCTGTGTTCGTCTGTGCGAGTCTGTGTGCAAATAAAAAATCAGTTTGGAATTAAATCCTTAGTTTGAATTCATTTAGTCATAATTTTTTTCACACAGACATCACAGACTTTCACAGACTCGCACACGCTTTGCTTGTGCTTACCATCCGGATGGTGCGAGAGCATTGCGAATCGCCAAAGTCTGGGTTCGTCTGTGCAAGTCTGTGTGCAAATAAAAATTCAGTTTGGTATTAAATTCTTAGTTTGAATTCATTTAGTCATAATTTTTCACACAGACATCACTTCTCAGACTTACACAGACTCCCGCGAGCTTTGCTCGCACCATCCGGATGGCAGAAAAGACGCTGAAGGCGTCTCCACTCAGTAGCGGTTTGAGCGGAGCGAGTTCCCCCTGCACAATCAAAATAGGGACGTGCACCTTGATGAGTTGCCAAAGGGCAGAGGGGGTGTGGTAAGGGGTCAACTGTTATATCATTGCCTTGCCAAAAGTAAATTGCAAATCTCATCTCCGTAAGGCAATTTCTCCTTTGCTTTATTTATCGATTGATTGTTGTCTATTGCTCGTTTTTCTTTACTTGAAGTCTTTGTAATTACAAAAATCAAGTTGTATTGTTAAAATTATGCTGTTAGTTAGCAAAATGTTTTTTTTATTTTTTTTTTCTGTAATTTCGCAACTCAAAGTTAACATTTTTAAGTCAAAATGTGTAAATGAGTTAGGCGTACAAATCATGAGTTAAGGGGGGTAGCAGCGAGTAAACGAGTTGTTTGAAACGACCGCTTATGCCGCATGGTAGTTGAACTTCTCCTCCGACCCCGAACAGTATAAACGCCACCATCAGTTCGCTTCCTTACCGTCTCAGTATATAAATTCATTAAACTATATTTTTTACTAATTAAACTACTATGAAGAAATTCTTTACGCTTATCGCGGCCCTTTTCTGCGCAACGTCGCAGATGATGGCAGACAAGGTAGTTGCATCAACAGTGCTTCCTGCAGATGGAAAGCCTGAGCATGTGTACACCTTGAAGAATGGCAATGGCGTTTTCTCAAACGCTACGACTGCTCCTACGCAGACGGAAGCCAACTTCGGTCTCTTCGCTTTCTACGCAGTGGAAGGTAAGGACAATGCGTACTACATTTACAGTACGAAAGCAGAAAAGTGGCTCACTTACACAGCTGCCGGCAGCTACAGCAACATGAAGGACTTCGTGAAGCTCGCCGATAGCTATGGCGCTGACGACTACTTCAATCTCAACAACTACGCTGACGACTTCTACGAAATTCGTCCTTACACAACCAATGGCGGTATGGACAAGTACCTCAACTGGTTCCAGGGTGTAGATGGCAATCCTTATGATGGCGCCAACACACTCGGTCTTTGGCAGGACAAGGGTGCTGCCGATGGTGGTAGCCGTTGGACATTCTCAGAAGTAGTGTTCGTGGAACGCACTTATACTTTGAACATTCCCGAAGGTGCTACAATCAAGATTGGTGATGATTACTACAGCAATGGTGATACTTACACAGTTGAAGGTAGCCTCCAGAAGGGCGATATCTCTGTTACAGCTCCCGAAGGTAAGTTTGCAGCAGTGGCAATCAACGATGTGAACCAGACTGTAACCGTTTACTTCGCTACTATTCCCGAACAGCCCGTAGCTGTAACTTATGCTAACGCAGTGGTTTATCCTGCTCAGCAGACAGAAGTTGGCGATGCTGTCGTTACAGTAGAAGACGGTGTTTACACTTTGAGCAACAAGGTGCTTGCAGCAAGCTTCATCCGCTTGGGCGACATGATTTACTTTGGTGGTTCAAAGGCAATGGACCTCGTTGCAGGTACAGAAATCTTTACTGTAGCATTTGGCAATGGCGACAACGTGCCCGCATCAGCGATGACATTGAAGAGCCTCGAAGTGGAGGACCTCGCAGCAAATTCGCTCGCAATTGGTGGCGCTGAACACTTTGCAGGTAAGCAGTTGGTAGCAAACTACGAATATATCTACAAGGACACTAAGGTGGCTATCGTTTGGCGCGCTGTGCTTCGCGATGGTTCGCACTATCTCCGCACAGAGATGGAACTTACAGGCATTGACGATGTAGATATGTATAACGTGATTCCTCTCGTTTACAACGTTGACGCAAAGGCTGCCGGTTCTGCTCCCAAGGTGGTAGGTAACACTCGCGGTGCGGTGTTGATGAGCAACAAGATTTTTGCCGGTCTTGAAACTCCTACTGCATACAACACAGTGGGTGGCGTTTCAAACGACGACAGCAACTGGGAACTCGCTATCACAGAATCACTCAACCTCACACCTTCTTCATGGACACAGGTGGCTCAGGGTAAGGTGCCCGCACGCGTTGTAGAAGCAACCGGCGTTGACTACCCCAACATTTTGGAATACAAGCAGGAAGGTCTGCCTTTGGTGAAGAACCAGAAGGTGGAAGTCGTAGTGAAGTACACAAGCGGTGCTCACCGTTTGAACCTCGCAGGTGCTGACATCATCGATGAAAGTGGCGATGTTGCAGCCAACGACTACCACAGCGGATACACTGGAGGTCAGCACAGCAACAACACATTTACTTTCGTTGCTCCCTACGATGGTACATTCACCGTGCGCGCTTTGATTGAAGACAAGACTGAGGCTGTGAATGCAAACTGCACAGTGACTTTGAATGTTTACACAGCAAAGCAGGGTGTAGTTGTCAACTCAGAACTCGTAGGTATTCAGGGTCTCTGGAGCCGCAACACAACACTCCAGAAGGGTCAGACTTGGAAGGTTTCAGGCGTTGTAGGTCTTATTGCTCAGGATGGTACTCAGGCCGAAAGCAACATTCGCAAGACACAGAAGCGTCGTTCGTTCCTCGCTTACTCTGAACGCGAACGTGCAGTGCCCTGGAGAGTATTCCCCCACTACAACAGCTGGTACGAATTGAACATTAACCGCAACAACGCTGCTCCTGGTCAGGAACATACAAACTTTACATCTGCTCAGGTACTCAACGTAATGGAGCAGTGGAAGAAGAACTACTATGACAAGTTTGGTGAAGGTATTGTAGCCTTTGTAATCGACGACGGTTGGGATAACTACGGTACTTGGACATTCCACAGCGGATTCCCCAACCAGATGCGCGACATGTCTGCTAAGGCAAAGGAAATGGGCGCAGGCATTGGTGCTTGGTTAGGTCCTGTAGGTGGTTACGGACAGAGCGGTAACTATCGTCGCCAATACTGGAACAGCAGAGGTGGTATGGTGCTCTCTAACCCCGACTACTACAATGTTTACCTCGATGCTGCACGCAACCTCGTTTGCAATCAGGATGGTCAGGAAGGCTATCAGCTTGGTAGCGACAACTACTTGTTCTTCAAGTACGACGGAATTTCTGGACAGTTCTCAGCAACAGGTCCCGATGCTGGCGATACTGGTAACGAAAACGCTGAAGGTATCATCCGTCTCGAACAGTATGTACGCGAAAATATGCGCGAAGATATCTTCTTCAATACGACTGTAGGTACTTGGGCTTCTCCCTTCTGGTATCAGATTTCGGATGCTACATGGCGTCAGGAAAACGACTACGGCGAAGCAGGTAACAACTCTATCGACCGCGAAAAGTGGATTACATATCGCGACCGCCTCGTTTATCAGAACTATATCCAGAACTCTCCCATCTGCCCCATCAACACATTGATGACGCACGGATTTATCCTCACGAAGTTCGGAGCAGTTTCTAAGAACATGCAGTATGCAAACGTGCTCAACGAATTGCGTTGTGCCTTCGTTTGTGGTTCAGGTATGGTTGAACTCTATGCTGACTATGAATTGATGAACAGCATCAACGGTGGTAAGCTTTGGGAAGACCTCGCAGAATGTGTGGCTTGGCAGAAGAAGAATGCTGACGTATTGCCCGATGCTCACTGGGTAGGTGGCAATCCTTGGACAGGTTCTAATCACGAAGTATATGGTTGGGCTTCATGGAACGGTGCGAAGTCAACACTCGCTCTCCGCAACGGTGGAAACCAGGCGCAGACTTATTCGTTCACACTCCGCGAAGCATTCGAAATTCCTGCAAACGTAACAGGTGCTTTTGTTCTTAATAAGTCGTTCAAGGTACAGGATGCTCTCTCTGGTTTGACAGAAGGCGTAGCAATCGACATTGACCAGACTTTGACAGTGACAATCCCCGCAAGCAGCGTATTCGCATTCGACGGTGTGAATGCTGACGCTTCACAGGTTCCCTTCGAAGCAGTGGACTACACTCCCAAGAAGGCTGAAGCTCTCGAAACAATCAAGGTGAACTTCAACAGCGAAGCGCGTGGTGAATTCAATCCCGAAAATGCAATTGTAATCGAACTCAAGCAGGGTGAAAACGTGGTATGCAGCGCTTCAAACTATGTAGTAGAAGGTGCTCAGCTCACAATCACTTTGTCACAGAAGGTTACAACTCCTGGTAATTACACATTGGTAATTCCCGAAGGACTCATCGTTCGTAAGAGCGACGAAAGAGCTTTCGCAGACGAATTCGCAATGACTATCACTGCTCCCGAAGCTATCGTTGTAACAAGCGTAAGTCCCAGCGAAGACATCTACTCTTTGTCAACAATCGCTCTTACATTCAACAAGGAAATTGTTGCGGTAGAAGATGCTGCTGCTGCAATCGAATTGGTTGACGCAAATGGTGCTTTTGTTACAACTGCTGAATGTGTTGCAGAAGGCAAGATGCTCGTTGTAACACTCGCTGAAGAAGTAACAACTCCCGGTGAATATACTTTGGTAATCCCCGAAGGTGTTATCGTAGGTGCTGCTATTGGCGACGCATTTGCTGGTAATGTTGCAATCACAGTGGAAGAATTCGACGTTTACGAACCACGCAACATCGGAACAAAGACACGTAATGACCGCAATATTACAAAGGTGGGCATCGTAAGTCCTTCAAAGGGCGTTTCAGAATACGAACTCACTGCTGAAGAACAGACTTTGGACTATGTGAACCTCGTGAATGTTGAAACTCCTGTGACATTCGTTGCTGAACCCGGCGAAACACTCGAAGTAACAGTTACTGCAGGTGGTTCTTGGAGACACCACTTCGTATATGTTGACTTTGAAGGCAACGGCTTTACTGCAGCTATCGAAGAAGGTAGCACTTGGAAGCCCGCAGGCGACCTCGTAGCTTATAGCTTCTATAATAATGACTCAGCAAGCGATGAAAGCGGTTGGAACAGCTTGGGTACAGTAGTAGATGGTGGCAACAGAAATACTCCCGGTTTGCCTACATTCACTGCGCCTGCAACAGAAGGTGTTTACCGCATGCGCTTCAAGCAGGACTGGAGCAACATCGATCCTCAGGGCGATGCTGACGGTAAGTTTGGCGACTTCAAGGAAAATGGTGGTGCAATTGTGGACGTCCTCCTTCAGGTGGGCAACCCTGTAACTGGCATTGGCGAAGTTAATACAGCTGTGAAGGTGAAGGCTATCTACGACCTCCAGGGCCGTAAGCTCGACCAAATCACTTCTCCCGGTATCTACATCGTAAACGGTAAGAAGCAGATTGTAAAGTAAGAGATTTTAATCTTTTCGTAATATGATAGAGAGAGTGTCGGAATGTAAGTTCTGGCACTCTCTCTTTGTATTGTATAAGGTTATGAGTTAAGGTTATGAGGTTATAAGGTTATAAGGTTATAAGGTTATAAGGTTTTGAGGGCTATGCAGCATTTAAGAGTACAGAGCACAGAGTACAGAGTATAACTGCCGTGCGGAATGCAAACCAGCGTGCAAGCAATCGGTCGATGCTGACTTCACTTGTTTATTCGCTTACGCTCATCAGCATGGCAGTTTCCGCACGGCTATTTCTCCTTTTTCCTTTCTCCTTTCTCCTTTCTCCTTTCTCCTTTCCCCTCGCTCGTACCTAATAACTCGTCTACTATTTCAGTGTGCAATCTTTCCGTTGTTCTTATTTTCTCAGTGTGATTATACAGAGATTCCGTAAAATTTAGTAATTTTGCTACGCATTACTAAATTACACTAACTATATGGATAAGAAATTAAACCTCGGCACTTTATGCCTCCATGCCGGCTGGACACCTAAGAAGGGCGAACCCCGACAGTTGCCTGTGTATCAAAGTACCACTTTCAAATACGACACCAGCGAGCAGATGGCTCGTCTTTTCGACCTTGAAGAATCGGGCTACTTCTACACCCGCTTGCAAAACCCCACGAACGACGCCGTAGCAGCAAAGATTGCTGCGCTCGAAGGCGGTGTGGCAGCTATGCTCACTTCGTCGGGACAGGCGGCGAGTTTCTACGCCATCTTCAACATCTGCGAAGCGGGCGACCACCTCATCTCTACGAACAACATCTACGGCGGAACGTACAACCTCTTCGGAGTGACGCTCAAGAAGTTGGGCATCGAGTGTACGTTCGTTGACCAAACATGGAGCGACGAGGAAATTCAGAAGTACGTGCGCCCCAATACGAAGTGCTTCTTCGGCGAAACGATTTCGAACCCCGGTTGTACGGTGCTCGACATCGAGCGCTTCGCACGCCTTGCGCATGCCAACGGTGTGCCCCTCATTGTGGACAACACATTTGCAACGCCCATCAATTGCCGCCCCTTTGAATGGGGTGCCGACATCGTGACCCACTCTACGACGAAGTACATGGACGGCCATGCAGCAGCAGTAGGCGGTGTCATCGTTGACAGTGGCAACTTCGACTGGGAAGCGAGCGCCGAAAAATTCCCCGGACTCTGCACGCCCGACGAAAGTTACCACGGATTGACCTACACCAAGGCTTTCGGCAAGATGGCTTACATCACTAAAGCTACGGCGCAGCTCATGCGCGACCTTGGCTCTATCCAGTCGCCCGAAAATGCGTTCCTCCTCAACCTCGGACTTGAAACGCTCCACCTGCGCATGCCCCGCCATTGCGAAAACGCGCAGCGTGTGGCCGAATACCTCAAGGCGCACCCCAAGGTGGCTTGGGTGAACTTCTCAGGTCTTGCCGACAATGAATACTACGAACTGGCTCAGAAGTATCTGCCCAACGGCGGTTGTGGCGTCATGGCACTCGGCCTCAAGGGCACACGCGAGGATGCCATCAAATTTATGGATGCGCTCAAGCTCATCAGCATCGTGACCCACGTGGCTGACGCTAAGAGCTGCGTGCTCCACCCTGCGAGCCACACACATCGCCAGCTCTCCGACGAACAGCTGCGCGAAGCTGGCATTGCGCCCGACCTTATCCGCCTCTCCGTGGGCATCGAAGACGCTGACGACATCATTGCCGACATCGAACAGGCACTGGCGCAAATCTAAAAGTAAGGGTGCTCGCTGTGCACTCCTCCTGATGCCCCCCGACGCGCCAAAGATGCGCACACACCTATCATCTCCCCAATATTCACGTCATTAAACACCCTTATATAAAATGAAAATTCTTTTGCTCGGCAGCGGTGGCCGCGAACATGCGCTGGCATGGAAAATTGCTCAAAGCAGCAAGGTTGAAAAATTGTTTATTGCTCCCGGTAATGCCGGTACCTCTAACGCAGGCGAAAACGTGTCTACGCTGAAGGCCGACGACTTTGCAGGTATTGCAGACTTCGTAGTGGCACAGAGCATCGATATGGTTGTTGTAGGCCCCGAAGACCCATTGGTAAAGGGTATCTACGACTACTTCCTCGAAAACGACGCCGTAAAGCACGTGCCTGTAATCGGTCCCTCAAAGGCCGGCGCTGTGCTCGAAGGTTCTAAGGATTTTGCCAAGGCGTTCATGATGCGCCACAACATCCCCACGGCAGCCTACGCTACGTTTGACGGCACACAGGTGGAAGAAGGTTGCAAATTTCTCGAAACTCTTCAGGCTCCCTACGTGCTTAAGGCCGACGGACTTTGCGCCGGCAAGGGTGTGCTCATCGTTCCCACGCTCGAACAGGCTAAGCAGGAGTTGCGCGACATGCTCGGTGGTATGTTTGGCAACGCATCTTCGCGCGTCGTGATTGAAGAATTCCTCTCGGGCATCGAGTGCTCGGTATTTGTGCTCAGTGACGGCAAGAACTACAAGATTTTGCCCGAAGCAAAGGACTATAAGCGCATTGGCGAGGGCGACACCGGCCTGAACACAGGTGGCATGGGTTCCGTATCGCCCGTACCCTTCGCTACCAAGGAATGGATGCAGACGGTTGACGAGCAAATCATCCGTCCTACCGTTGAAGGTCTTGCTGCGGAAGGCATTGTTTACAAGGGCTTTATCTTCTTTGGCCTCATCAACTGCGACGGTCAGCCCAAGGTCATCGAATACAATTGCCGCATGGGCGACCCCGAAACGGAGAGCGTCATGCTCCGCATCAAGTCGGACCTCGTTGACCTCTTCGAAGGCGTTGCAGCCGGCGACCTCGACAAGCGCACCCTCGAATTCGACGAACGTGCTGCAGTGTGCGTGATGTGCGTGAGCGGCGGCTATCCTCAGGATTATCAGAAGGGCTTTGAAATCACGGGCGCTGAGATTGAAGGCAGCGTTGTGTTCCACGCAGGCACAGCCTTGAAGGACGGCAAACTCGTCACTGCAGGCGGTCGTGTCATTGCCGTAAGTTCGTATGGCAAGGACAAAGCCGAAGCGCTCGCCAAGTCAATGAAGGGCGCTGAGCAAATCGCTTTCGAAGGCAAGTACTTCCGCCGCGACATCGGACAGGACCTTTAATTAGAGTACAGAACTTAGAGTACAGAGTACAAAGTTCAGAGTACAGCGAAGGGGGGTGTAGGATTTCTTCCCTGAAAAACAATGTCCTCGCTCGCCCTTGCTGAATTACCTTATATAAAAGAAACAGCGTCAACCGCTTTGCGACAGATTATCACTACACATACGTTTACACTTCCGCTCTGCCTCGTCATCGGAAGCGCACTATGGTTGCTCCCCGAAGTAGGAAACATCCTGCTTTGGGGAGGTTGGTTAGTGGCAATTGTAACAGCGCTGTTTTATGCAGAGTTGAATACGAAGGAGGGATTGCTGCGAAAGCGCTCGCAGATGGTAAGCATTGTTTGCTTTGCGCTATGGGTGGCTTGCCCCCTTTTGCACAATTTCAATGGTGCTTCGCTCGCGACGCTCCTGGTGCTTTGCGCCCACTATTGCATGATGAACACGCTGCAGGCGCCTCGTCCTGAGGGGTATTGCTTTTATAGCTACACCTTCCTGAGTGCCGCCTCGCTCATTTTCCCACAGGCAGTATGGCTTGTGCCGGTAATGGTGTGGAGTCAGGCAATGTATATGCGCTCGCTTACGTTCCGAAGTATTGCAGCAGGCGTGTTGGGGCTTGTGGTGCCGGGGGTGATGTCGGGACTTTATCTGTATTGCCTGAAAGGCGAAAGCGACCTGCTTGCTCTGGCGACGCAATATTTTGCACAGTGTACGGACGTGAATTGGGCGTTCTGGAACAATTTACTGAGTGCTCCGCCGGGCGAATGGAGTCGTGCCGACTGGCAGTTTGTAAGTACGCTTGTGTGCCTGCTCGGCATCGGCATTGTCAGCATTGCTCATTTCCTCCATACTTCGCTCAAGGACAAATTGCGCGTAAGGATGTTCTACAATATGCTGCTGCTCACGGATGTGGCGTTGTGCGTGGGCATTGTGCTGTTTCCGCAGCTGCGCGAAAGTCTGCTCCTGTTGCTCACCGTAGGGAGCGCTCCGCTCGTGGCGCATTATTTCACGCTTGCCAATGGGTGGATGGCGCACGTCGTTTTTTACCTGAGTCTCATTATATATACGTCCCTTATCATATTTAATTATAACACCGAATGGATATTATCGTTAGTTTTCTCATAGAATGGGGAACATTAGGGATGTTCATCGCTGCTTTCCTAGCAGGTAGTTTTATTCCCTTCTCCTCTGAAGCTGTGATGCTCACACTCTTGGGCGCAGGCACCGACCCCTGGGGCTTGTTCGTTTGGGCATCAGTGGGGAATATATTGGGCGGTATGTTCAATTACTACGTAGGTTCGATGGGCAAGGAAGAGTGGATTCAGAAGTGGGCGAAAGTGCCTCCTAAGAAACTCAAGAAAGGCATGAACTACGTGCACCGCTATGGCGCCTGGGCAGGTTTGTTGTCGTGGATTCCGTTGTTGGGCTCGGTGATAACGGTGGCATTGGGTTTTCTGAGAGTGAATGTGTGGGCATCGCTACTCACTATTTCTTTGGGTAAAAGTATTCGCTACTACCTCATCATGTGGTTGGTGTGCGAAGCGTTTAACGTGTAAGTAGTTTGTATGTCAGCTCGCGTTCGAAATTTCTTTTTCTTTGTAGGCATCGCTTGTGTGGTGGTGATGATTGTGAGTTTCGACCTTTCGCTCGCCGCTATCACTGAGAATATTGTGCGTGCAGGGCGGTGGTTCTTCGTGGCATGCGCACTCTGGATGCTGATTTACACCATCAATGCCTTCAGCTGGTACACGATTATTCACGATGGTGCAAGCACAGGGCGTATTGCTTTTTGGCGTGTGTGGAAATACACGGTCACAGGTTTTGCCCTCAATACCGTCACTCCCGTAGGACTTATGGGAAGTGAACCTTATCGCATCATGGAGCTCCGCCCTTATGTAGGAATTGAGCGGGCAACGTCCAGCACGCTGCTTTACGTCATGATGCACATCTTTTCCCACTTCTGGTATTGGCTCATTGCAGTAGCTATTTATGTCGTCAGCTATTTTCAGGAAATAACTTTAGGATACGCTTTGTTGCTCGCTACGACTACGCTTATTTGTAGTGCAGGCATCTATTTATTTGTGCGCGGTTATCGTTCCGGATTTACATTCTCTGCATTGCGCCTATTGGCACGCTTCCCCTTTATCGGAAAGTGGGCAGAACGTTTCAGCCTTGAGCAACGCGAAACGCTGCAGCAGATTGACCGGCAAATATCCCAACTCCATAGTGCACGCCGCCGCACCTTCTATCTTTCACTTGCCTGCGAACTCCTTGCGCGCGTACTTTCAAGCTACGAGCTGGTTATCTTCCTTTATATATTTGGCATCGAGGCTACGCTTGCCGACGGCATTCTCATGCTGGGATTTACCTCGCTCTTTGCCAATGCCCTTTTCTTCCTGCCAATGCAGATGGGAGCGCGCGAAGGCGGATTCACAATGGCAGCCGCAGGACTGGCGATAGGGTCGGGCATCGGACTTTCAGTGGGATTGCTCATTCGTTTGCGCGAGATAGTGTGCACTATCGTGGGACTTCTGTTGATGAAAATCGGGAATACACCCCGATAATATGTCCGAAAATGCTATTCTGTTGGTTAAAATAGAATAAAATGTATCTATCCTCGAATAAGTTGTCTAACTTTGCAACCCGACAATTTATCTTTACAATCTAAATTTTAAATAGTTATGCAAGTTGCGAATGGAAAATTAGCGGTAATGTGTGTAGGCCTTGGTGCTGTAACGACAACCTTTATTGCAGGTTCTTTGCTGTATCGCAGAGGGCTCACAGTTCCTGGCGGTTCGGTTGTAGAGATGGCTAAAATCCGTGTTGGCAGAGGCGACAACAAGCAATATAAGAAAATCCGCGAGATTGTACCCGTAGCTCCGATGGATAGTCTGGCATTTGCTGCATGGGACATTTTTGACGAAGACGCTTACCAGGCAGCTCTCCACGCAGACGTGCTCAAGCAGCGCGATATCGACCCCGTGCGCGAAGAACTGGAAACTATCCAACCTATGAAAGCAGCCTTTGATAAGCGCTTTGTGAGTCGCTTGCAAGGCGATAACGTAAAGCAGGGCACACGCTGGGAGTGGGTCGAACAACTCCGTGAGGACATCCGCCGTTTCAAGGCGCAGGAAGGCTGCGACCGCGCTGTCGTGATATGGGCTGCTTCGACGGAGAAGTACATTCCTTACAACGAATCCGTACACCGCAACCTTGCAGATTTTGAGGCAGCGCTCAAAGCCGACGATTGCGAAAACATCTCGCCCTCTATGTGCTATGCCTATGCAGCCATCGCCGAAGGAGCACCCTTCGTTATGGGCGCGCCCAACCTTTGTATTGACATTCCCGCAATGTGGGAATTTGCAAAGCAGCAGAATGTGCCTATCGCAGGCAAGGACTTCAAGACGGGGCAGACACTCATGAAGACAGTGCTCGCACCCATGCTGCGCACACGCTGTTTGGGACTTGCAGGCTGGTTTTCCACTAACATATTGGGCAATCGCGACGGCGAAGTGCTCGACGCGCCCGAAAACTTCAAGACAAAAGAAGTTTCAAAACTCGGCGTTATTGACACCATCCTTCGTGCCGACGAACAACCCGAACTCTATGGCGACATCTTCCACAAGGTGCGCATCAACTACTATCCTCCACGCGGCGATGCCAAGGAAGGTTGGGACAACCTCGACATCTTTGGCTGGATGGGCAAGGATTATGGCATGCAAATCAAGGTGGATTTCCTCTGCCGCGACAGTATCCTTGCTGCCCCATTGATGCTCGACCTCGTGCTCTGTGCCGACCTTGCGCTGCGTGCAGGTTGGAGCGGTATTCAAACGTGGATGAGTTTCTACCTTAAGAGTCCGATGCACAACTATGTGGAAAACGAGGAGCCCATTCACGACCTCTTCCAGCAGTACATCCTGCTTAAAAACGCCTTCCGCACAATGGGTGGATACGAAGCCGACGAAGAGTTGGATTGAGAATAAAGGAGAGTTGAGAGACGATCCGGATGGTTACCTCAAAACCTTATAACCTAAAAATAGTAAACAAGTTTTAAGGTACGAGTAGACGAGATGGTCGGACTCGAACGCTGGCTTGCACGCTGCATAGCCTTTGAACCTGCATAGTCCTTAAAACCTTATAACCTTAAAACCTCATAACCTCACCTTTAAACCTTAAAGCGAAGCGGCCTTACAACCTCTAACCATCTTGTCTACTCGTCTACTCGTTTACTCGTCTACTAATATTTAAATTTATGCAACGCTTGCTTCTCTTCATACTCATTCTTGTGCTGACTCATCCCGTGTTGGCACAGAAAATATCCGGGATCGTCACTGATGCCCAGACAGGAGAACCTTTGCCTTTCGTCAACGTATATTATAAGGATATGCGTATGGGAGTGCAAACCAATGAGAAGGGAGAGTATGCCATCAGTTATCATCCCAAAGAACTCTTCTTCTCCTGCGTGGGCTACGACACCAAGCGCTTTACGCCCAAACGAGCGCGCGAGTTCAACGTGATGCTCAAACAAACGGACATGGAACTTGGTACAGCCACGATTATGGGGCAGCGCAAGAAGTACAGTCGAAAGAACAATCCTGCGGTAGAGTTGATGAAAAAGGTGATTGCACGCAAAAATCTTGCCAGTCTTAAGACCCACGACTACTACTCCTTTTATCGCTACAACAAACTCGTGTTGTCGGTCAACAACGTCAACGATTCGCTTCGTAACACGTCGTTTGCGAGGAAAAATCCCTTTATCTTCGACCATGTTGAGACCTGTAACTATACGGGCAAGCGCATTCTTCCAGTCTCTGTAGAGGAGTCGGTAGAGCGCGAGGTCTATCGTAAATCTACCGACACACAGAAACTCCATCTTCTGGGCAAAACCTCGAGTGGCATCAATGACATCTTTGCGACCGGCGATATTCTCAACACCATGTTGCAGGAATGCTTCACGACCGTGAACATCAACGACGACAAGGTGCAACTCCTGCAATATCCCTTTATCAGTCCGCTTTCGACAAACTATGCCATCGGATTTTATCGCTACTTTCTGCAGGACACCCTGATGGTCGAAGGGCGAAAGTGTATCGACGTGGCTTTTACGCCCAACAATCCGCAGGACTTCGGTTTCTCGGGACATCTTTATATCATGGCAGACTCCACTCACCGAGTGCATCGTGCCGACATCACCATTCCTCATCGCTCCGACGTAAACTTTGTGGAGAGTATGCGCATTATTCAGCATTTCGACGAACTACCAACGGGCGAGCAGGTGCTTGGCGAAAATCAGATGATTCTTGAACTTAGCCTTATCGAAGGCACGCCCAGCATGCAGGTGAAGCGCATTTCGCGATTCTCGGGCTACTCCTTTGCGTCGCTTCCCGACAAGGATTTCGACTTCAAGGGCGACACCTATACCGACAGCAACGCACAAATCCGCGACGACGATTTTTGGCAAACTTATCGTCCGTCCGAACTTACGGACTCCGAAGAGAATATGCAAAACTTCGTGCAGAGCATGCAGAAGATGAAGGGCTATCGCGCCTCCATCTGGGTGATAAAAGCCTTTGTGGAAAACTTTGTCGAAACGAGCACCGACCCCAAGCGCCCCTCTAAAGTAGACATCGGACCTGTCAACACCATCTTTTCGCAAAACTTTGTTGAGGGTTACCGCATCCGTGGTTCGTTCCAAACCACGGCGAATCTCCATCCCCAACTCTTCTTCAAGGGATATGCGGCATACGGTATCGACGACCATTGCTGGAAGGGGAGTGCGGAGTTTACCTATACTTTCGAACCTAAGCAGTATATGCCCCACGAATTTCCGGGCAGTAAACTTTCGCTGACGCTCTACGACGATGTTGTTTCGCCCTCCGACAAGTTTGTATCTACCGATAAGGACAACGTGTTTACATCCTTCAAGTGGACCGACGTTCACCACATGCTCTACACGCGCTATGCCCGCCTTCAACTTTATCGCGAATGGGAGAGCGGACTTTCGTACACGCTGGCAGCAAAGATTCAGCGCGATGTGCCTACAGCCGAACTTTTCTATCAGCGATTGGGCGTCAACCCTTTGCCCAATACGGATGCTGCCGGCAATGTGCATGCCCTCCATGCTTCCGAATTCAGCGTCGGGCTCACCTATCGTCCCGGTGTGAAGTGGCTCAACACCAAGCAGCGCCGTATTGCTACCAATCAGGACGCGCCAAAGTTCTCCATACAGCACAACTTTGGCATCAAGGGAGTGCTTGGCAGTGAATATAATTACAACTTTACAGAACTGGAAATCTACAAGCGCTTCTGGACACCTTCGTGGGGGCGCATCGATACGTATATCAAGGCGGGCGCACAGTGGAACCGTGTGCCCTTCCCATATCTCATCGTGCCGCCTGCCAACCTCTCTTACATCAAGGACGACAACACCTTTAGTTTGCTCACGAACATGGAGTTTCTCAACGACCGCTACGTAGCGCTCTTTTCTTCGTGGGAACTTAATGGGAAGATACTCAACCGCCTGCCGCTCATTCGCCACCTTAAGTTGCGCGAATACTTCGGTTTCAGTGCCATGTGGGGAAGTCTTACGAGCAAGAACAATCCTTTCCTTGTCCAGAACCAGGGCGATGCACGGCTCTTTTACTTCCCGGGCGAATACGATGCCAGTGGCAATTTTCGCTATATCTCCTCTGCGATGGATCATGGCAAACCTTATGTTGAGGCTTACTTCGGACTTTACAATATCTTCAAATTTTTCAACGTAGAGTACGTTCGTCGCCTCACTTATCTCGACAATCCCGAAACAGACCGTTGGGGCATCCGTGCGCGCTTCTTAATGACTTTCTAAGGTTGTGAGGTTTTAAGGTTATGAGGCTATAAGGTTATGAGGCTATGCAGCGTGCAACCAAGCGTTTGACTCTAACTTTACTCGTTTTTTCGCTTACGCTCATCAGCTACGCAGTTCCTCGTACCTAAAAACTTGTTTACTCATAATGTACAGAGTACAATTGCCATCCGGATGGTGCGAGCAAGGCTCGCGAAAGTCTGTGAAAGTCCGTGAAGTCTGTGTGAGAAATATTGCGCAGTGCATTTTGTGTTGCTCATACTGCATGCGTCTCTACGGTGGATAAGCGTAGATACAAGCGTTCGGCGCTGACTTCACTCGTCTATTGGTACCTAATAACTCGTCTACTATTTTAGGTTATAAGGTTATGAGGTTTTAAGGTTATGAGGTTGCCGTTCGGGTAACTCCTCCATTCGTTTATATAAGTAGTCTGGATTGTCCTCAAAACATTAAAGCGAAGCGACCTTACAATCTCACAACCTTACCCCACTGAAGCTTGCGAAAGTTGTGTAAAACAATAGTTTAGTGGCATTAATTACGATATTTTAACAAAATATTTTGTCCACTCGAAAATAAACATTAACTTTGCTCTGCAATCAAAGGAAAAGCGAAAGGATTCCGACAGACAGAAGTCGGAATTCTTTCAATTTTATTGCGAGGGAAGCTGTTGAGGGGCGCTGTAGCGTCTCTTTTTCTATGCTTACTCCGTTAATTTTGAAAAATCAAATATAAATAGTATAACAAACACGCTGAGCACTGCTCCGCGCCTAAATCTTATTATTCAAACAATGGCATACATGTCTCAAGAGGGCTACGACAAGTTGGTAGCTCAACTCCACGAATGGGAAACAGTTGACCGTCCTGCAGCATCGGCAGCAATTGCTGAAGCGCGCGACAAGGGAGACCTTTCAGAAAATGCAGAATACGATGCAGCAAAAGAAGCGCAGGCTAATCTCGAAGCTAAAATCGCACAGCTCAAGGTGACGATTGCTGAGGCTAAAATCATCGATGCTTCGCGTATTCGTACAGACGTCGTGCAGATTCTTTCTACTGTAGAAATGAAGAACGTGGCAAATGGTTTTGTGATGAAGTACACTATCGTGAGCGAAAGCGAAGCTGACCTCCGCGCCGGAAAAATCTCTTCAACTACGCCTATCGCACAAGCACTCCTCGGCAAGAAGCCCGGCGACATCGTTGAGGCTACGATTCCTAACGGAAAAATCAAGCTCGAAATCCTTTCTATCACAGCATAATTTTTTGAGGTTGTAGGGTTATAAGGTTGTAAGGTTTTGAGGAACCTTGCGGGACGTATATACCTCATCGTCTCAAAGCGATCGTCCTTATAATCTTAAAGCGAAGCTTCCTTACAACCTTAAGACCTCAAAGCGAAGCGACCTCAAGACCTCATCCTCATAACCTTAAAACCGATTCTACCTATGTCAATTTTCTCTAAAATCGCTGCAGGCGAAATACCTTCGTACAAGTGCGCAGAAGACGAAAACTTTTACGCTTTCCTTGATATCAACCCCGTCGGTGTAGCTCACACACTCGTAATTCCTCGCCAGGAAACGGACTATATCTTTGATATTGACGACGAAAACTTTGCAGAACTCATGCTTTTTGCAAAGCGTGTGGCTGTCGCAATCAAAAAGGCATTCCCTTGCAAAAAGGTGGGTATGGCAGTGCTCGGATTGGAAGTGGCGCATGCTCACGTTCATCTTATTCCCCTTCAGAGCGAAGGCGATATGGACTTCCGTCGCGAGAAACTCCAACTCTCGCCCGAGGAAATGCAGGACATTGCCGCTAAGATTCAGGCAGCATTTGAGTAAACTTCACTTTTAAGAGAGGGTGTGTCAAAATGTTAAATTTTGGCACACCCTCTTAAGTTGTGTTAGAGTGAGTAAAAATGATTAGAACGTTCCTGCTTTTACCGAAGAACAAAAGCAGGTGTATACCACACAGGGCGGAACTCCCTTCCTCGATACGCAGTACACAGTGTTTGGCGAAGTCGTTGAGGGACTTGATGTCGTAGAGAAGATTCAGCAGTGCGAAACATTGCGTGGCGACCGTCCTAAGCAGAACATCAGCATGACATTTGAAGTGGTAGAGAAATAATGGTGTGATATGTGTGTGTTGCATCGTATTGATGCAATTAACTTTCAAATTTGAGTTTAAATTAAAATTATTGTGTAATTTTGCACCAGTAGTCATCTTTAAGGTATCTTAAGAATTTGAATTTCAGCGCAGATATATCTTTGAGAAGTTTGTCGTTCCATGAGTGGCAAACGTTTTTAATCTCCCCCCCCCATATATATTGTAAATATCTAATAGTCAGAAGTTAGGCTATTCTTTTTGTAAGTAGGCATGCGTTTAGCGGCGCGTTCCTACGGCTTTTTTGTATCCCTATAAAACCTACCTATAATACGATGAGCCGCCTTCCTTGTATCTCCTTTTGATTACTTCCTATTTTTTATTTAATACACACAATTATGGACAAAAGAAATTATTTAAGCCCGAGCTTACTACGCTTATCTTGAATCGCAGGCAGTTTTAGCCTCCAGTAATCCTTCGATTACAAATCCCCCGATGCAGTGGGAGGCGAACGAAAATCCTTCTGGCTCTAATCCTACAATGCCATGGGGCACTCAGAAGAAAGATGCTCCTTGGGAATAAAAGAAAAATCAATTAAACCATTTAATTTTATACAAATATGAAACAAACATTTCTTAAAGCCATTACGGCTTTGCTGACCTTGTCAGCACTTTATTCTTGTAGCGAAGATGATACTATGGATGAATCTTTGAATCTCAACACCATTCCCGTGAATGCCGTAGACCTCGGCTTGCCCAGCGGTACACTTTGGGCAGATCGCAATGTTGGCGCTGATGCTCCCGAAGCCTATGGCGATCACTTTGCTTGGGGCGAAACGGAACCTAAGAGTAAGTATGATTGGAGTACTTACAAATGGTGCAACGGCTTTTCTGTCACTCAAATCAAGTATTGCACCAGCAGTGATTACGGCACCGTTGACGGCAAAACCGTTCTCGATTTGGAAGACGACGCTGCTTATGTAAACATGGGCTCAGAGTGGCGCATGCCAACCTATGCAGAAATGCAGGAACTTATGGATAATTGTACCACAACTTGGACAACTCAAAACGGAGTCAATGGTTATAAGGTGATAGGTCCTAACGGTAACAGCATTTTCCTCCCCGCTGCGGGTTATCGCAGCGATAGCGATCTCTACAGCGCCGGTTCGTACGGCCGCTATTGGTCGAGTTCGCTCAACGAGAGCAATCCGAGCGGTGCGTACATACTCAACTTCGACTCGGATAATTACAATTGGAACTACTACAAGCGTAACTACGGACGTTCGGTGCGTGCTGTGATGCGTTAGAGAATTTGTGTATCCTTGTCCCCCAAGAACAAGAATAAGGACAAGAATGCCAAGAACAAAATAATTAGAAAATTCAATTAGCAAGTGTAACCATCCTTTTCTTTCGCTCCTGCGTTGGAGGGAGTGCTCAGCCCCCAACTGAGCAGCACAACTCCTGACAGTTAGGGGAGGTGCCCAAAGGGCGGAGGGGGCTGTGATAATTGGTCAACTGCTATATCATTTCCTAAGGTTATGAGGGCTATGCAGCGTGCAAACAAGCGTTCGAGTCTAACCTTCTCGTCTACTCGTACCTCGTCTACTTGTTTACTAAATTTTGACAAAATCACTTTGTCAAAATTTTTAACATCCCTTAACACTGCTCAAAAAGTAAAAAAGTTTAAAACTTTAACTTCTGTTAAGAAAAACTTAGGAAGTTTAACGTAAAAATTCCGAAAACAGCGCGAATTTTTCCTTCTTAAAAAGAAAAACGTTTTACTTAAAAGGAAAAATTTCCTACTTAAAAGGAAGAAAATCCTTCTTCAAAGGAAGTTTTCAGGAGAAAGGTCACAAAAAAAGGAGGGCAGCGGTGCCCTCCTTTAACTTTATGCAAATATACATCATTTTTCAGCGAAATCCAAATCTGCATTTCGCCCCGTTTTTACAAAAGTTAACAATTTTGCCCCATCTTTTGCGATTTCTTACCTTACAAAAAAGGCAATTTTTGTCGCTCCGATTTTTGTGCCGAAAATCGAAATGCACGAAAATAATAAAAGCACGATTTCGGAAATAAGTAAATTACGAAGTCTTGTTTGTAGGCGTAGAATGAGGAAGAATTATGAGATAGTTAAACGGGCGGTGAGAAAGGAGAAATAGCCATGCGGAAAAAGGAGACTGCGTAGCTGATGAGCGTAAGCGAATAAAGGAGAAACCATCCGGATTGGTACCTTAAAACCTCACGAGCGAAGCGACCTCATAACCTCATAACCTTAACCTCATAACCTCAATATACATATATGTACTTTTTAAAAGAGTTCTTTCAGAATCTGCAACGACTTGAGTTCGGGGAATTCCGGGAGGTGAAGGCGATAGTAGGTGTTGATATAGTTGAGGAGGCGACTTCGCTCGGTGCCGTTGAATCGGAAAATGTGCATATTTTCGTAGCGCATGCGCAGGAGCATGGGGATGAATTGAGCTTCGGGATTCGGAATGTAGTCAGCATGCGCAGGTTGGTGGTCAACGAAGCAGGCAGAGCGCAGGTCGAAGAATCTGTTGCGTTCGGGGTATTCAACGTTGGGAGTGATGCCCAGGAAGAAAGTGAGCCTGATGAGAAATACAAGGTGGAAGTTGGCAAAATTCCGTTCGCAAACGTCGAGCCACATGATGGACTGCTCAATGTAGGGAAAGATGTGTGTAGGGTCGGGCTCAGTGCGAAGCGCATGGCGGAGGAAGTCTGCGAGGAAAAGTCCGATGGCATTTTTTCGCGCATCGTAGGGCAGGGAAGAGTAGGGGGCATAGCAGCGCGCTGTCTTTGGACGGATGAGTGTTTGCTTTGCGCGTTCGTCCCATGCTATTTCCAATAAAGCCAGTGGTTGGAAGAGCGTGTGGCGTACAGCGGAGCGTTGCGACCTCGATATTCTTACGGCAAAAGTCTTGCGTCCGGCACTTTCTGTATAGGCTTCGGCGATTAAAGTTTCGTCGTTGTAGCGCACAATATTAAGAATGATGGCTTTGGATGTGATAATCATGTATTCTTGGTAAGTTTATATTGCAAAATTACAATATCGGTTGGAAAAATGTAGTTTTTATCATTTTTTTTCTAAGAAATGTTTGGTGGTAAAGAAAAAAGCCGTACCTTTGCACTCGCAATCAAGCCCGAAAGGGTTTTGAAATAAGGATGGCCCATTCGTCTATCGGTTAGGACGCAAGATTTTCATTCTTGAAAGAGGAGTTCGATTCTCCTATGGGCTACTTAATGAAAAAGTGAACATCTATGGAGCATGCTTAAAATAGCAGAATGAGTTTAAAGTGAAATTTGCTAAGCATTGCTAACCATTAAGGGTTGGCTTTTTTTATGAAGAAAAATGAAGAATCCGAAAGGAGCACTTCAGTAAGGATGGCCCATTCGTCTATCGGTTAGGACGCAAGATTTTCATTCTTGAAAGAGGAGTTCGATTCTCCTATGGGCTACTAATAATAAGAAAAAAGAATTAAAAAAATGGCAAACCACAAATCATCTGTAAAAAGAATTCGTCAGACGGCGACTCGCAGATTGCACAACCGCTATTACGCTAAGACTATGCGTAATGCAGTTCGTAAGCTCCGCGCTACAACTGACAAAGCAGCTGCAGTAGAACTTCTGCCGAAGGTTCAGAAGATGCTTGACAAGCTTGCTAAGACTAACGTTATTCACAAGAATAAGGCTTCAAATATCAAGTCTGGCCTCATGCTTCACGTGAATAAGCTCGCTTAAAGCAATTAGTTAGTAAATGACATAGAGCGGTACTATCATATTTTTGATGGTGCTGCTTTTTTTGTTTTTCATAACTTCGGTGGAAGGGGGAAGATGTATGGTGCGTAGTGTCGGTGTGAGAAGAGAGAGGGGAGAATAGGGGAGTTTTGAACGACAATTATATTTAATGAGTAGAACCCGATTTTACGGATATGGAACAAGGGCAGCAAAGCACGAATCAGCAGCAGCGTTATTCAGAACTCAATCTGAACATCAGTCGCTACAAGGTGATTATGCACAATGATGATGTGACAACGATGGACTTTGTGGTCAGGGTGTTGCAGGAAGTGTTTTATAAAAAAGCGCTCGATGCAGAGCAGATAATGCTTCAGATACATCATTTTGGTTCGGCGGTCGTTGGGGTGTATACTTACGACGTGGCGAAGACCAAGATTCAGCGAGTTGAGATCATGGCACGTTTGGAGGGTTTTCCTTTGCGACTGACGATGCAACCCGAAGGTTAAAGAAGTTTTAAAAAAAACAGGACCGTAATACGCCTGAAATGAACTTTTTCTGAAAACTTATGAGCGAATGGTGCTTTTAGGCACGAAATTTGCTATTTACATGTAAAGGGCTTCAGATTACTAAATTCTCCCCACGAAGCCTCTGCTGCGACAACGGCAGTATGAATAGGGAGACGACAAACTACTATTATGCCATTAGAATTTACAGAATCAGCAAATAACGTCTTTGGCGAAGCACTCGGCCTTGCCAATGCGTTGCGTCACGAATGCGTGACGCCCGAACACTTTCTGGCAGCGTTTCTTAAGCAAAAACCCTTTGTTGAAGCGCTCGAAAAGTGTGACCTTAATGCCGAGATTCTTAAAGAAATCGTAGGAAGATATCTTTCTACGGACGTAATGGAACAGGTGCCTAAGGATGTTGAGTACAATGTAGGCTTGTCGGTGTTGCTTCAGGAAATGATAACACGTGCGTGCTCAACGCTCAAGACTTCCGACCGTAAGGTGCTCGATATCCCACGATTGGTGCACTCGTTTTTGCTGTTGCGCAAGTCGGTGGCAGCCGATATGTTGCGCGATATGCTGGGCTCAAAGCAGGAAACTTTCTTGCGCGTGCTACAGGAACACTATGCCAACGACAAGTCGGCTCGCGTAGTAGGCCATGCTCACGTCAAGGTGGACACAATCGAAATGGGAGGTATGGACCCCTCGCAGATGGGCGACCCTATGATGGGACAATCTACGCCCGACTGGACACGCTTTGCGCGCAAGATGGAAATAGAAGAGGCGGCTTCGCCCATTATTGGCAGAAAGGCTGAACTTCAGAATATTATCCACATTCTGAGTCGTCGCGATAAGAATTGTCCGATGATTATCGGTGAGCCCGGTGTGGGTAAAACGTCGATGATAAAGGCGCTGCTCAAGGCGATAAAGGATGGCGGACTCCCTGCGCGCCTTGAAAACTGTCAGATTTACGAGTTGGATGTGGCGATGCTCTACTCGAACGCACAGTTCCGCGGCGAAATGGAGAAAATCCTGCGCGTAGTGCTCGATGGCGTGAAGCAGCAGGCTCACGAGTCGTCGCAGAGTACGGCGCGTCGCTCTATCAAGGTGACGCCCATCGTTTTCATCGACGATATCCACAACTTCGTAGGGTCTTCGCGTTCGCCCGAAAGTCCGATGGACGTTTCGCATCTGCTGAAGGCATATATCGACAACGATGAAATTCGTTTTATCGGAACGACGACGCACGAAGAATTCAATCGCTACGTCCTTAAGAACAAGGGTATTGCGCGCCGCTTCCAGCAGGTGGAAATCAAAGAACCTACCATTGACGAAGCTGTTGAAATCTGTTTGGGTATCAAGTCTATCTACGAGCAATACCACCGCATCTCCATTCGTCCTGAAGAAGTGCGCCTTGCCGTAGAACTTTCAGCAAAATATGTCAACGACCGCTTCCTTCCCGAAAAGGCTATCGACCTGCTCGACGAGGCAGCAACGCAGGCTGAAATGCGTCGCGACAACCGTCCGCAGTGTCGCCCTCGTGTGTCGGTAGCAGAGATTGAGCAGGCCTTGGCAAAGGTGGGCAAGATTGACGCAATGGCAATGAAGGCCGACGACATGGAGCAACTCGCAACCCTCGAGTCGCGCATCAAGGCGCAAATCTTTGGTCAGGACGAGGCGGTAAGAAACCTCGTTGAAGCCGTGCAAATGTCGAAGTCTGGACTTACGGACGACGGAAAACCTGTGGCAAGCATGCTCTTTGTTGGTCCGACGGGTGTGGGTAAGACCGAGGTGGCAAAAGTGCTTGCAAAGGAGTTGGGCATTCAGCTCGTGCGCTTCGATATGAGTGAATATACCGAAAAGCATACTGTGGCGAAGTTGATTGGTTCGCCTGCCGGGTATATCGGCTACGACGACGGCGGCTTGCTCACGGATGCCATTCGCAAAACACCCCATTGCGTACTCCTGCTCGACGAAATTGAAAAGGCACACAGCGACATCTACAATATTTTGCTCCAGGTGATGGACTATGCGCAGCTCACGGATAATAAGGGCAACAAGGCGGACTTCCGCAACGTGATTTTGCTCATGACTTCAAATGCCGGCGCACAGCATGCCCGCAAGGCAAACGTAGGTTTTGCGTCCGACGTAACGACGGGCGATGCGATGCTCAAGCAGGTGAAGCAAATCTTCAAGCCTGAGTTTATCAACCGACTTTCGTCCACTGTAGTTTTCCACGACATGACGATGGGCATGGCTCGCCTCATTTTGGACAAGAAGTTGGAGCAGTTCCGCCTCAAGCTTGATGCAAAGAAGGTGCAACTCAACCTTACGGACGAAGCTTATGCCTGGTTGCTCAACAAGGGATTCACGCCCGAATATGGTGCGCGCGAAATGGATCGCGTAGTGGCGCAATATCTCAAACCCCTCTTGATGCGTGCCATTTTGTTTGGCAATTTGAAGAAGGGTGGCGAAGCCTGCGTTGATGTTGTTAACGGCGAACTTGCTGTGAAGTAATGAAAGGTGATGTTTGTAGAACCCATCTATAAAGTGTAATAAATTGAGTAAATCTGCTCTTGAGCTGCTATGGCGTAGCAGGCGAGAGCAGATTTGTTTTTTTCGTGACCAATTAAGTAATCTGTTTCAAGTTTCGCAAGTGCTCAACTTGTTAGGTTATAAGGTCTTAAGGTTATAAGGTTTTAAGGTTTACCATTCGGGGAACTCCTTTTCGTTTATATAAACAGTCTGGATAGTCCTCAAAACCTTAAAGCGTAGCGACCTAACAACCTCACAACCTGATTCAACTGAAGCTTGCGAAAGTTGAGTAATCTGTTTTTAATATGGTTTTTCAGTTAAGCAAGCGTCTTGCATTTCCTGACCCTCGTTTGGGAAATCCGGATGGACTTTTGGCTTATGGTGGCGACTTAAGTGTGGATAGACTTCTGCTCGCTTATTCGCACGGCATCTTTCCGTGGTTCAGTTTTCGCAATGGGGTGCCCGAGTGGTGGTGCCCGATGCAGCGCTTCGTGATTTTTCCTGACGAAATTCATGTGTCGCACTCTATGCGCGCGTTGCTGAACAAGCAGAAGTATGTCGTAACGATGAACAAGGCTTTCGACCGCGTGATTCGCGAGTGTAGCAGGCTGCGTTACGACGAAATGGGAGCCTGGCTGGGCGAAGATATGATTGAGGCTTACACTCGTCTGTATGAGGAAGATTATGCAATGAGCGTCGAAGTGTGGGAAGGCGAAACGCTGGTGGGCGGACTCTATGGTGTTTGTTTTGGTCCCTGCTTCTTCGGCGAAAGTATGTTTTCGCTCGTGCCCAGTGCGTCGAAGATAGCGCTGATTTCGCTTGCCAACCGCATGAAGGAGCGAGGCGGACTGTTTATCGACTGCCAATTCGAAACGCCCCACTTGAAGTCCATGGGCGGACGCTATATTTCTTACGACGAATACATCGGCATGTTGCACCCTGCAATAGGACTTGCCGAGAGCGAAACGTAGTCGGCAGGTGTCCGCTGTTATTGTGTAGTCGGTATGCAACGAACGTAGAGCAGAATGCTTTCGGAAGTGTTAAATACTTCTATTTTTATTTAAAATCATTCGTTGTAAAAAAGGTTTTTTAGTAACTTTGCATTACTAAACAAAACTTGTAATAACAAAGAAGTTTCTAAACAGAAAAATGAAAAATCTTTTTAAATTTTTTGGACTCGTAGCAATCTTTGGGTTGTTTGCGGCGTGCAGTAGTGATGATGATGCGAATGTTGCGAATCAAATTGCACAGTCGTTGAAGAAATCCTCTGAAGTTTATTTTATTCCTAACGTAAAGGCAAGAGGATGCGACGTCAACGGCAATATGTGGGAGAGCAAGCCCGCTATGGTTACTGCAGAAGAAGTGGCAGAAGTGTTGGCTTATATCGCAACAGACCCCGATTATTGTGACAAATTGCCTAATTATACGCGCTACTTCATTCAGCACGTAGGCGGTGTGCACCACATGTATTCATACACTGACCACAATGGTGCTTTGCATACAGGAATTAACGGAACTGCTGGCTTTGAAAATCTTCAGGTACTTGAAAACAGCGGAAACTGGCAGCATGTTTACAACTTCAATGCAGGTAAGTGTGATAACGCGGCTACCAACAATTCGGCTTTGATGACTGATGGTTTCAACGGTATCAAGGCGATGTCTGGATACGCAAGCAGTTGGTCTGGTTTGTACCGTATTTATTACTTCAAGGGCAATTACTACGTAGGTTTGGATTTCTTCGCAAAGAAGGGTGATGGCGAGGTGCCCGCAGACGGTATTTACGACGACTGGGTTGTGAAAATCGTTCCTGTTACGCCTGCTGCTCCCGAAGGTGGTGATGACAATGATGGTGATGATGACAACGAAGAAGGTGGCAATGAAGGCGGCAACGAAGGTGGTAATGAAGGTGGCGATAATGGTGATAACGAAGGTGGCAACGAAGGAGATAACGAAGATGGTGATGGCGATGACGAAACACTCATCGTTCCCGGCAAGGGTGAAGTGGAATTCGATATTCATCAGCAGGAACACGTTGACTGGAACGAAATCAAGACTTCAATCCACTTGAGAGATAGCGTAAACGTACGCATCCTTATCCCCGTTCCCGGCGAATACATCGCTGTGCCTGATGACTTTGACATCCGTCCGGGTTTGGACTATACCTACATTACAGAGCGCGAACTCGTGAAGTATACTGTTGCAGGTCAGGAATTTGAAACAGAAGTGTTGATTAACCACACAGCGCAAGGCATTGAAATCCTGATTGACGGAACAATGTGTAAGGAAGCGCTCAAGGTGGCGCGCGCTGTGTACGACGATGGTTTGACTTTCGAAATCCATAGTTACGTTCATTCGTTCGTCGATAACGCAACGCTTTGGGGATGGTTGACGCAGACAAAATGTCCGCAAACAGCCCTCGAAAGATGGCCCAAGGAAGGCGACTGCTGTACGCATACTTACGGTCAGGTAACTTCTGCTTATTATGCAAACGAAGGTATTGAGTTCGATCAGTACGCCGAATAAATAAGTTTTTTATAAAATAAAGAATGTGCATTGGGAACCAGTTTTTCCAATGCACATTCTTTTTATTGGGCAAATCACGCACAGTCTTAAAACTTTGAAGCGAAGCGGCCTTATAACCTAAAAATAGTAGACGAGTTATTAGGTACGAGTAGACGAGAGGGTTAGCCTCGAACGATTGTTTGCACGTTGCACAGTCCTCATAACCTTAAAACCTCATAACCTTAAAACCTTAAAGCGAAGCGACCTTAATACCTCAAAATCATTATTTATTACGATTGTGCACTTTGTTGGAAGCGCTTAATTTTGCACCCGAAAAAAAATGTATAAAAATATGAAGAAATTTTACTCAGCGATTTTAATGGCAACGACCGCTGCGGTTCTCCCTGTTTCGGCTGGCAATGTAGTTACCGAAACCGACACGTCGCGCGTTGTGAACCTTGAGGAAGTTTACATCGTAGCTACGCCCAAGCAGTCAACGCAATTGCGCCAGCAGTCGCTTTCAGCAACGATTATGAGTCGTGAAGACCTGCAGACATTGCATGTTGACAACATTAAAGGCATTTCTGTTGCAGCTCCCAACTTCTTTATGCCCGACTACGGCAGTCGATACACCTCGGCAGTCTATATTCGCGGTATCGGCAGTCGTATGAATACGCCCGCAGTCGGATTATATGTTGACAACGTAGCTTACGTAGATAAGAGCGGCTACGATTTTTCGTTTGCCGACGTAGAGCGCGTCGATGTGCTCCGCGGTCCGCAATCTACACTCTACGGACGCAATACGATGGGTGGGCTTGTACGCATTTTTACTGCCGACCCTATGCGTAATAGTGGCACCTTCCTTACGAGCGGCACGACCTTCCGTAACGGAGGCAGCCGTGCTTCGTTCACCACTTTCCTTCATCCGAGCGATAAATTGGGTGTTTCGCTCGGTGCTTACTATGAAGGCGCCGAAGGTTTTTTCCGCAATACGCTTACCGGCAAACATGCCGACCATAGCGATGCCGGAGGAGCAAAGGTGCGCACCGTTTATCGTGCAACCGATGCTTTGAAGTTTGACTTCACCGCATCCTACGAGCAGAGCTACGAAGGAGCATGCCCTTACTATTACGAGGGTGCCGATAAAGGCGATGAAGCTTATCCTGAATATATAGGACTGATTACGCAAAACCGTCCTTCCACCTATCGCCGCGCAATGCTCAACGCAGGATTGAATGTAGAGTGGCGAACAGATAAGTTTAAGTTCAACAGCGTTACGGCTTATCAGCATTTGCAGGACCGCATGTTTATCGACCAGGACTTCGTGGCTGCCGACATCTTCTCGCTCGACCAGCGTCAGCGCCTCGGTACGTTTAGTCAGGAATTTTCGCTCACAACGAAACCCGGTTCTATGTGGCAATCTACAACGGGTGCTTATGCCATGATGCAGACGAATCGCACGACGTGCCCCGTAGTGTTCTACCAGGAAGGAGTGAATTTCCTCAACTCGATGTTCGCCGGCGTTTTGCCCGAGGGCATGCCCATGTCGTTGGCGCTTACGGATGCCGACCTTCCCTTTGTGGCAGATATGCGCACGCCTACTGCCAATGCCGCCGTGTTCCATCAGTCCACTTTTAAAATCGGCGATGGATGGAGCGTAGCTGCCGGATTGCGCCTTGACTACGACTTCCAGCGACTGAAACTCAACTCCGGTGTGGCACACCCTGTGAACTTCGCCTTTGCCATGATGGGACGCCCAACACCCTTTGAGAGTATCCCCGCAAAGGTCGAAACGATAGATAATGACACTTGGCAACTCTTGCCCAAGTTCTCTGTGCAGTACGATTTCGAGCAAAACCTCGGCAACGTCTATGCCACAGTCAGCAAGGGTTACCGCTCGGGCGGCTACAACGTTCAGGCTTATTCCGACATGGCGCAGTCCATGCTTCGCCGCGACATGATGCAGCAGGTATATGATTACAGCAAGGGCATGATGCTTGGTATGGGAATGCCCGAGGCAGTTGTGGACCGCAATCTCAGCAGTTTGAAGGACAATATTCCTGGCGAAGCCTCGGCGCAATCGCTTTTCTATAAGCCCGAACAAACGTGGAGCTACGAACTTGGTGGACACTTCAACTTCTGCGAAGGCGCCTTCCAACTCGACCTCTCAGCCTTCATGATGAACACCAAGGACCAACAGGTGGCTGACTTCGCCGGCAGTGGCATGGGGCGCAACGTGAAGAACTCAGGCAAGAGCCGCAGTTTCGGCGGTGAGATGGGCATGCGCACACGTTGGATGGACAACCGCCTTGCGCTGAACCTCAACTACGGTTATACGCACGCTACATTCCGCAGCAATGACAACTTCGTGCCCTACGTTCCGCAGCACACGCTTAGCGCCGTGGCAGACTTCCGCCAACCTTTAAGCAACGACTTTGTGCGTGCCATCACCGTGGGAGCAAATTTCAGCGGAGCCGGCAAGATTATGTGGGACGAAGAAAACACGTCGGAGCAAGGCTTCTACGGTTTGCTGGGCGCCCATCTTATGTTTGAGCTCTTCGATGATATGACCATCGACCTTTGGGGCAAGAACCTTACGCAGAAGGATTACAATACCTTCCGTTTCGTCAGCATGAACCGCAACTACGCGCAGCGAGGCGAACCCTGCCATTTCGGTATTGACCTCCGCATGAAGTTTTAGCAGTATGTAGTGAGATGCCGGAGCGATGAAGGGATACGAATAAATATAGTTCGTTCCTTTCGTTATAGCAAACAACTACCCTCATATATAATATATATTGAGTAGGAATCAAACAGCAGAGTATTTCTGCCCGCGTGGCGAGAATTACTCTGCTGTTTGAATTTTATAGTTTTCCTGCGAACCGTAAGTTCTATAGGATTTTGCGAGAAAATTGCTTCTCGGCTGGGTTGAATCTTACAATTTGTAAGGTTTTTTGTTCTAAAAATGTGCAAAGTGTAATTTCCCGGGAGTTAAAATAGAATAATGTGAGCACTTTTATAGTTGTAGTGTTCAAAAAGAGCATTTTAGGTGATTTAAAGAACAAAATTTTATGGAAAAACTAAAAAATGTTACTTTTTTTATAGAAAATGTTTGCTGATACGTTAAAATACTTTACTTTTGCCACTCAATGTTTGCTCTCTCGCTTTTTGAGCAAGCGTTTTACAACAGACTTGACAAAACACACAACAGACTAAACTACGCAAATAACTAAACCTTCGTGTTTGTTTTTTGATAAATTCAACTAAAACTAAACAATAATTAATCATTTACAGTTATGAGCAAAAAGTTAATGCTTTTGTTGGCGGGCTTACTCATCGGAGTAGCTTCGCTTGTTGCGCAGAAGCGTGTGACGGGTACTGTGACTGACAATGCAGGTGAACCTCTTATCGGTGTATCTGTAAAGGTCGATGGTGCGAATGCGCAGGCTATTACCAACGAGTATGGTAAGTTTGAGCTTAAGAACGTTCCCGCATCTGCTAAAACGTTGACTGTTTCGTTCCTCGGAATGAAGAGTCAGCAGGTAAAGGTTGCCGACAACCTCAACGTAACGCTTGAATATGCTGACACAGAGCTCGACGAAGCAATCGTCGTTGCTTACGGTGTTGCAAAGAAGGGTTCGTTCACAGGTTCGGTTTCACAGATGAAGGCTAAGGACTTGCAGAAGATGCAGGTGGCTAACGTTACAAAGGGTATCGAAGGTCAGCTCGCCGGTGTGCAGGTAACATCGTCATCAGGTCAGCCCGGTTCTTCAGCTTCAATCAACATTCGTGGTATCGGTTCAATCAACGGTACATCACCTCTTATCATCCTCGACGGTGTGCCCTTCGAAGGCGATATGAACTCTATCAACCCCAACGACATTGAGTCAATGAGCGTACAGAAGGACGCGAGTGCCAGCTCTATCTACGGTGCACGTGGTTCTAACGGTATCATCATGATTACAACAAAGAAGGGTACTGAAGGTAAGACGAACGTAAACTTCGATGCAAAGTGGGGTTTCTCTGAACGTGGTGTGAAGCCTTATCAGACAGTACGTAGCGAAGCTGACTACTACGAACTCTACTGGGAAGCAATGCGCAACCAGCGTATGTCGCAGGGCGTAAACGCTTTCGAAGCTGGTATCTACGCTTCAAATAACTTGATTTCAGCGCTCGGTAACTACAACTCGTTCAATGTGCCCGATGCAGAACTCATCGACCCCATCACAGGTCGCATCAACCCCAACGCTCGTCTTCTCTATCACGACGACTGGGATGATGAACCCTACAACACTGGCGAACGTAAGGAATACAACCTCTCGCTCAGCGGTGGTTCAAACAAGACTCGCTACTACGTTTCAGTAGGTTACCTTGAAGACAAGTCTTATATCAAGGCTTCTGACTTCTCACGTCTCTCTGGTCGTGTAAACCTCGAACACGAAGTAAACGACTGGTTGAAGGTAGGTGTTAACTCTAACTATTCTAAGACTAAGAGTAACTACGCTGCTTCATCTGGTACAACAAACTCTATGTTTGCCTTCACTCAGGGTATCGCTCCTATCTATCCTATCTACCAGCGTGCTGCCGATGGTTCTTACCTCCTCGACGAAAGCGGCAACCGTCTGCTCGACTACGGTACTGCAAACGGCAAGAAACGTCCCTACTCAATGAGTGCGAACCCCTTCCTCGCTATCCTCTACAACATCCGCGACTACGAAGCTGACGCGTTGAACCTCCGTGGTTTCGCTCAGATTAAGCTCCCCATCAAGGGTCTTACATTCAACGTAGATGCTGCTTACGACAACCGCGCTGGTTACTCTACAGTATTCCAGACTCCTATCGTGGGTGATGCTGCAGAAATGGGTGGTCGTTCAACTAAGGCAAGCGACCGTACTACTATGCTTACTATGTCACAGCGCTTGAACTATATGCGCTCGTTCTTCGGCGAAAAGTTGAACCTTAACTTGATGGCAGGTCACGAAAACGTTCGTCGTGAAAACAGCGGTTTGGAAGCGCAGATGACTAACTTCTTCGTTCCCGGTAACCCCGAATTCGGTAATGGTGTTACTCCCGGTTCTGACCCCGCTTCTTCTAAGTCACGCTACACGCTCGAATCTTACTTCGGTCGTGCAGAAGTAAGCCTCTTCGACAAGTACAACGTATCGGGTACATATCGTCGCGACGGTTCTTCTAAGTTCCATCCCGATAATCGCTGGGGTGACTTTTGGTCAGTAGGTCTCGCTTGGAACGTAAGCAAGGAAGACTTCTTCCAGAACTCAGCACTCCGTCGTTTCGTTGACAACTTCAAGATCAAGGGTAGCTACGGTACTCAGGGTAACGACGCTATCGGTGGCGACTATGCTCTCTACCTCGACCAGTATCAGGTAACTAACGTAGAAGGCAAGCCCGGTATTGTTCAGGTAACTCGTGGTAACGCTGATATCACATGGGAAAAGTCAACTAACTTCAACGTTGGTTTCGAAGCAAACATGTTCAACAACCGTTTGAGCGTAGAATTCGACTACTTTACTAAGGTAACAAGCGACATGCTCTTCAGCCGCGCTCTTCCCCCTTCAGTAGGTTCTCCCTCAAGCGTTGCTGACAACGGTATGGAAATGCAGAACACCGGTGTCGAATTGACAATGAACGGTGTGATGGTTCAGAAGAAGAACTTCAAGTGGAGCGCTAACCTCAACTTGACTCACTATAAGAACGTTATCAACGAACTCGAACCTGGTAAGGAAGCTTCTGGTTACCAGAATGGTTCTTACTGGCGCCGTGTAGGTGGTAGCCTCTACGACTACTATATGATTAAGTACGCAGGTGTTGATCCTCAGACTGGTGACGCTCTCTACTATAAGGACGTAACTACAATGAAGCCCGTGCTCGATGCTGCCGGCAACGCAGTTCCCGGTATGTATCAGAACGTAACTGAAGTAACAACTACTAAGGTTGCTGCTGAAGCTACTAAGTATCAGATTGGCAAGTCTTCATTGCCCGATGTATTCGGTGGTTTCGGTACTACAGTTGAATTCTTCGGCTTCGACGTTTCAGTTGCTACAGCATTCTCACTCGGTGGTTACTGCTACGATAGCACTTACGCTGGTTTGATGAATTCAAGCGCAGGTTCTAACTACCACATCGATATGTTCAAGCGTTGGCAGAAGCCCGGCGACATCACTGATGTTCCCCGCCTCGAAAACGGTAACCAGAACATGACAGGTGGTACTACTAACGACCGCTTCCTCACTGACGCAAGCTGGTTCTCACTCAAGAACGTTCAGGTAGGCTACACAGTGCCCAAGAAGCTCTTGAAGAAGTATGTTGGTATCGAATCTCTCCGCATTTATGCAGTGGGTGACAACCTCTTCCTCGGTGCTAAGCGTTATGGTCTCGATCCTCGCCAGGGCCTCGGTGGTGGTACAAGCACAGACTCTTACTCTGCAATGCGCACAGTATCATTCGGTGTGAACATCCAGCTCTAATATCCGAAAGACACAAAGATTAATCTAAAATTTAAATTGAACAACGATGAAATTTGCTAAATATTTAGGTACATTGGTGCTCGCAGGCGCTTTGACGTCTTGTGGTGACGATTACCTTGAACCACGCGAGTCGAGTTTGGTTAGTTCTGAGCAGGTAAAGGAAACTGCAAATCAGGACCCCGACAAGGTGTTTGCATCGCAAATGGCTGGTGTTTATACTAACTGGACATTCTCATTGCCCGTGTCTACAGGCAACATCATGGACCACATGAATGTGGGATGGGCTGGTTTGATGATGCTCTCTGACGTGATGAGTAACGACATGTCGCTCGACATGGATGGCGACCCCTGGGGGTACGACCACCAGCTCGACTACTATGCTGAACAGTATGTTCGCGCTCGTCAGCCTTGGAACTTCTTCTACACAGTGATCAAATCATCAAACGATATGATCAACCAGATTGATCCTGCTACTGAAAACGAAACGTTGAAGGCTTACCTCGGTCAGGCACTCGCTTTCCGCGGTGTGAGCTACTTCTACCTCGCTCAGTTCTTCCAGCACACTTATGCTACTTCACAGAACATGCCCTGTGTGCCCCTCTATCTCTCTAACAGCGAAGAGTCAATCTACAGCCGTGCAACTGTTCAGCAGGTGTTCGACCGCGCTGAATTGGACCTCTGCAATGCAGAAACTTTGCTTGCTAACTTCAAGCGTGCAAGCAAGTCTGAAATCGACCAGCAGGTTGTTCAGGGTCTTCTCTCACGTCTTTACCTCGTGAAGCGCGAATGGGCTAAGGCTGCTGAAAAGGCTAAGGCTGCTCGTCAGGGCTACAACCTCATGACTGTTCAGCAGGTTGTTGAAAGCGACTACCAGGATGTTACTAACCCCGAAGTTATCTGGGGTGTGGACGTAACAACTTCTACTTGCCGCATCTATGCTTCGTTCCAGTCTTGGATGTCTGCTCAGAGTGTGGGTTACGGTGGCGAAGTAGGTGCTGTTAAGAAGATCGACCAGAACCTCTACGACAACATTCCTGTTACTGACGCTCGTAAGTACCTTTATTATGCTGAAGAAACTAAGTACAGCGGCTGGACACTCCCTGCGTTGGCTAACCAGAAGTTCAAGTATGTTGCTGAATTCTTGGGCGACTACGTTTACATGCGTGCTGCTGAAATGTACCTCACTGAAGCCGAAGCCCTCGTTATGGATGGCAAGACTGGTGAAGCTCAGCAGGTGCTCGCTGAGTTCATGGTGACTCGCGAACCTACTTGGGAAGGTACAGCGTCTAAGAACTACGTTCGTCTCCAGCGTCGTATCGAACTTTGGGGCGAAGGCTTTGGTTACTTCGACCACCGTCGTTGGCAGATGGATATGAACCGCGGTTACGAAGGTTCTAACGACAACCCCAGCGCATGGCCCGTTCACGAAGCGAATGGTTTCGTACCCTGGTGGCACTTCTCTTGGCGTTACCAGCTTCCTCTCAAGGAAATTCAGGAAAACGAAAACATCAGCGAAGCTGACCAGAACCCCATTGGTGAAGAAGGCAACCAGGATCCTTCTTTGAAGCTCGACTAATCAGCCTGAACTAAAAAGATGTATAAAAATATCAATCCCGACCTTGCCTCCTGTAGGTAGGTCGGGAGCGATAAAAAATCATTGACGAAATTATGAAATTCAATATTTTTTCAAAACTCGCTCTCGGAGCGCTCGCTTTTGCGTTCGTGGCTTGCGATGAAGACTACGAAAAGGCTGCATTCGATGCGCCTGTAGCTCCTTCACACGACCTTCCCACGGTAACTACGGGTGAACCTGTTGCCGTAACCGGTACAGCAGCTATTCTTAGCATTTCGATTGACGAAGTGGTTGAAGGCAATCCTGTCCTCCATTGGGGTGTGTTGCTCAGCACAAATGACAACCCCGGTTTGGCTGGTAGCACCATCTCTTATGCTAACGTTGAAGAAACAAGCACAAACCTCATGGTTGGTGGTCTTGTTGACGAAACTACTTATTACTATCGTACTTTCGCTCACACTGAAGGTGGCGTTGCTTACGGTGAAGTAAAGTCGTTTGGCACAAGTGCTGAAGCGTGGGAACAGGATTGGTCAACAGTTGGTCCTCTCTGGTTGGACTTTGCTGATGCTGCTAAGGTAGAAGCTGCATTCCCCTACCGCGCAATGCTCGCAGCAACTCACTCTTCTGCTCAGCCTTTCATGTATATTGGCGATTCTCCCATTTTGGGTGAAGGAGTAGGTGCTTTGGTATCTTCGCCCTTCGATGCTGACGTTCTCTTCTCTCAGGGTCAGGGTTCATTGGTATGCTACGGTGTGCACAACCTCGTTGGTACATATCAGGACCTCTCATCTTTGGCTTTCCCCAAGGTGACACTCGACGTTACAATGATGCAGATGCTCTTTGGCATGGAAGATTTGGATGGTCATATCGAAGTGTATGCTTCAGAAACAGAAATCACTTCTGCTGAAGAACTCGCTGCTGCTACGCTCATCGGTTCTACAAGCAACAATGGTCAGGCTACAGTTGATTACACTCGCGACTACTACACATCTCTCGAAAACCCCATGTCGTTCGACATTCCTTCTAAGTTCTGGGGTCCCTGCTACATCTACTTGAGCCACAAGGCTAACTACAACAACGGTGTACCCGAATGGGCTCCCGACCTCGGTGTAGTAATTACTGGTGTAGGTTTCTCTGGTTACACTCAGGCTGAATAATCACAACGACCAATAGGTAAAAATGTTACATATCGCTCGGCTCGATGCTCCCAACGGAGTGTTGAGCCGAGTTTTTTTTGTTATAGGGCTGCTATGATAGAGCACTTGATTTAGAGTACAGAACACTTGATTTAGAGTACAGAACACTTGATTTAGAGTACAGAACACTTGATTTAGAGTACAGAGAACAGAGTACAGAGTACAACTTCCATCCGGATGGTGCGAGCAAGGCTCCCGAAAGTCCGTGAAGTGTGTGTGAGAATTCACAAAGCTTTTTTTCAGGGAAACGTAATGTGATGAGATGTCCCATGGAATAATGTTCGACGTAGAAACGTCTCATTGAGGCGTCTCCAAATCAAATACGTCTTTTGGGATTTGCGGTGCATGAGTGAGACGCCCTAATGAGTAGGGAGTTCAAAATCGTAAAAAATAGAAACTTTTTTGAAATGTATGTCTTTTTGAGAATCTGCAGAATCCGAATGGTTAATACGGTGAAAGCGTCACCGCTCAGTAACCCCGAATACACGTCAGTGCACTCGGGGTATTCATGCGTAGAAATGTGCACCCTGAATGGGTGCCCCAACACATTG
>JAZQXH010000064.1:0-32941 GCA_045632745.1 Alloprevotella sp. | reverse complement strand
TCGGCAAGACCCTTACGCGCACCGTGGGTAGAGATAAAGTACTCCAACACGGACATACCTTCCTTAAAGTTAGAAAGGATGGGGTTTTCAATCGTAAGACGTCCTTCGGCACCTGCCTTCTGAGGCTTAGCCATCAAACCACGCATACCTGCGAGCTGCGCAATCTGGTCGGCAGAACCACGGGCTCCAGAGTCGAGCATCATGAACACGGCATTGAAACCTTGGTCGGCTTCGGTCATCTGCTTCATGAGCGTCTTCTTGATATCGGCATTCACGTGAGTCCAAGTGTCGATAACCTGGTTGTAACGTTCGTTATCAGTGATGAAACCCATATTATAGTTCATCGTGATCTGATCGATTTCGTCGTTACCACGCTTCACAATTTCCTTCTTTTCTTCAGGAATAATGATATCGTCGAGGTTGAAGGAAAGACCACCTTCGTAAGCCATGCGATAACCGAGGTTCTTGATACCATCAAGGAACTCAGCAGCGCGCGCCATACCAACGCTCTTGATTACTGTAGTAATGATATTGCGAAGTGACTTCTTAGAAATGATTGTATTCACAAAACCTACTTCACGGGGAATGATTTCGTTGACAATCACGCGGCCTACAGAAGTTTCAACCATCTTCTTAATGAGCATGCCTGTTTCGTCGAGGTCTTCAACAACCACCTTGATAGGAGCATGGACATCCACCTTCTTTTCGTTGAAAGCGATGATAGCTTCTTCAGGACCATAGAATGTAAGACCCTCGCCCTTTGCACCGGGACGAATCTTAGTGATATAGTAGAGACCAAGCACCATGTCCTGAGAAGGAACGGCGATAGGTGCACCATTAGCAGGGTTGAGGATATTGTGGCTCTGAAGCATCAACATCTGTGCTTCAAGGATTGCTTCGTTGCTCAAAGGAAGGTGAACCGCCATCTGGTCGCCGTCGAAGTCGGCATTAAACGCAGTACATGCGAGGGGGTGGAGCTGGATTGCCTTACCTTCGATCATCTTAGGCTGGAAGGCCTGGATACCGAGGCGGTGAAGCGTTGGAGCACGGTTGAGGAGAACGGGGTGACCCTTCATTACGTGTTCGAGGATATTCCAAACTACAGACTCACGACGGTCAACGATGCGCTTTGCACTCTTCACAGTCTTCACAATACCGCGCTCAATGAGCTTACGGATAATGAATGGCTTGTAGAGTTCGGCAGCCATGAGCTTAGGAATACCACATTCGCCCATCTTCAATTCAGGACCAACGACGATAACCGAACGCGCTGAATAGTCAACACGCTTACCGAGGAGGTTCTGACGGAAACGACCTTGCTTACCCTTGAGCGAGTCAGAGAGTGACTTGAGAGGACGATTGCTGTCGCTCTTCACAGCAGAACTCTTGCGAGAGTTGTCGAAAAGAGAGTCAACAGCTTCCTGAAGCATACGCTTTTCGTTGCGAAGGATGACTTCGGGCGCCTTGATTTCGAGGAGTCGCTTGAGACGGTTGTTGCGAATGAGCACACGACGATAGAGGTCGTTGAGGTCAGACGTTGCGAAGCGACCACCATCGAGGGGCACGAGGGGACGAAGGTCGGGAGGAGTAACAGGAAGAATCTTCATAATCATCCACTCAGGACGATTGCGGTCCTTGCTTGCGCGGAAAGATTCTACAACCTGGAGGCGCTTGAGGGCTTCGTTCTTACGCTGCACAGAAGTGTCGGTGTTGGCACGGTTGCGCAATTCGTAAGAGAGGCTGTCGAGGTCAATACGCTTAAGGAGGTCGTAAACGGCTTCTGCACCCATCTTCGCAATGAACTTATCGGGGTCAGAGTCGTCGAGATATTGATTTTCCTTAGGCAACTTCGATGTCAGTTCGAGGTATTCGTCTTCCGTAAGGAGGTCGTTTTCCTTAATGCCTTCTTCGCCTTCGTTGCGAAGAATACCGGGCTGAATTACTACGTAGCGTTCGTAGTAAATGATTGCATCGAGTTTCTTAGTTGGGAAACCGAGGAGGTAACCCATCTTGTTGGGCAACGAACGGAAGTACCAGATGTGAGCTACAGGCACAACGAGCTGGATGTGACCCGCACGTTCGCGGCGCACCTTCTTCTCAGTAACCTCTACACCACAACGGTCGCAGACGATGCCCTTATAGCGAATGCGCTTGTACTTACCGCAGTGGCATTCATAGTCCTTTGTAGGACCAAAAATGCGCTCGCAGAAAAGACCATCGCGCTCGGGCTTATAGGTACGATAGTTAATCGTTTCAGGCTTCAAAACTTCACCAAACGAACTTGCCTGAATCTCTTCGGGAGAAGCAAGACCAATGGTGATCTTCGTAAAGTTATTCTTTACCTTACTTTCTCTTTTAAATGCCATATTTAATATTGTAAGAAAGATTTTTTATTTGAGACAGTTGCAACGCGGCCAAATGTTTGCGCACAAAGCCGCGTGCAAAACTGTAGAACTACTAATCGAGCGTCACGTTCAAACCGAGACCACGAAGTTCGTGGAGAAGGACGTTGAGCGACTCGGGAATACCCGGAGTGGGGAGAGGATCACCCTTAACGATTGCTTCGTAAGCCTTAGCACGGCCCACAACGTCGTCGGACTTAATCGTAAGGATTTCCTGGAGTACGTGAGAAGCACCAAAGGCTTCGATAGCCCAAACTTCCATTTCCCCGAAACGCTGACCACCAAACTGAGCCTTACCACCAAGGGGTTGCTGAGTGATGAGCGAGTAAGGACCGATAGAACGTGCGTGCATCTTGTCTTCAACCATGTGACCGAGCTTCAACATGTAAGTAACACCTACAGTAGCCTTCTGGTCGAATGGTTCGCCTGTAGCACCATCGTAGAGCTGAGTTGAACAGTAGCGGGGAAGACCTGCCTTGTCTGTCCATTCGCAAAGGTCATCGAGCTTAGCACCGTCGAAGATAGGAGTAGCAAACTTCACACCCAACTTACGACCTGCAGCACCGAGTACGGCTTCGAACACCTGACCAAGGTTCATACGCGAAGGCACACCAAGGGGGTTGAGCACGATGTCAACGGGAGTACCATCAGCAAGGAAGGGCATATCTTCCTGGCGCACAATCTTAGATACGATACCCTTGTTACCGTGACGACCTGCCATCTTATCACCTACCCCAATCTTACGCTTCTTAGCGATGTAAACCTTTGCCAACTGGAGAATACCAGAGGGAAGTTCGTCGCCAATCGTAATCGCAAACTTTTCGCGCTTCAATTTAGCATCGAGTTCGTTGTGCTTCTTAAGATAGTTGATAACAACCTGGCGGACGAGCTTGTTGACGCGTTCGTCAGTTGTCCAGTTGCTGAGTTGAACAGATGTATAGTCGAGCGATACGAGCAATGACTTGCCAAAGCGAGCACCGGCAGGAATAACTTCTGCGCCAATACTATCCTTCACACCCTGGCTTGTATAGTCCTTAGTGAGCGTCATGAGCTTTTCAACCAAGACGTCACGAAGTTCTTCTGCATCCTTCGCAAACTTTTCGTCGAGTTCAACGAGCAACACCTTATCCTGATTCTTTGAAGCGCGTGTCTTCTGAGCACGTGAATAAAGACGCTTGTTGATAACCACACCCGAGAGTGAGGGGTTGGCCTTGAGCGAAGCATCCTTAACATCGCCCGCCTTGTCGCCAAAGATTGCACGGAGCAATTTTTCTTCAGGAGTGGGGTCGCTTTCGCCCTTAGGCGTAATCTTACCAATCATGATATCGCCGGGATTGATGCGCGCACCAATACGAACAATACCGTTTTCGTCGAGGTCCTTTGTAGCATCTTCGCCTACGTTAGGAATATCGCTTGTAAGCGTTTCTTCACCGCGCTTGGTTTCGCGAACTTCGAGAGAGTATTCGTCAACGTGAACTGAAGTCAAAATATCTTCGCGAACAACGCGTTCGTTAAGCACGATAGCATCTTCGTAGTTATATCCCTTCCAGGGCATGTAAGCCACGAGGAGGTTACGGCCGAGTGCCAATTCGCCATCTTCTGTTGCATAACCTTCTGTGAGGATCGTACCCTTTTCAACACGCTGACCCTTTTCGCAGATAGGACGAAGGTCGATGGTCATGTTTTGGTTCGTACGGCGGAACTTAGGTATGATATATTCCTTCACGTTAGATTCGAACGAAACGAATTCTTCGTCTTCTGTGCGGTCGTAAACGACAATGATACGTTCAGCATCAACATAGTCGATATAACCGGGGCCTTCGGCAGTAATCATCGTACGTGAGTCTTCGCACACCTGGCGCTCGATACCGGTACCTACGATAGGCGCTTCCGAACGGATAAGGGGCACAGCCTGACGCATCATGTTCGATCCCATCAATGCACGGTGGGCGTCGTCGTGTTCCAAGAAAGGAATGAGCGAAGCAGCGATTGAAGCAATCTGCTGAGGAGCAACGTCCATCAATTCTACGTTTGCAGGAGGAACAACGGGATAATCGGCATCCTGACGACACTTCACCTTGCTCAGAATAAAGCTACCATCATCATTCAAGGGTGCATTACCCTGACCAATAATCTTGCCTTCTTCCTCTTCAGCGCTGAGGTAAACAACATTATCGTTGCGCAAGTCAACCATTGAATTTTCTACTCTTCTATAAGGAGTTTCGATAAATCCAAGGTCGTTAATCTTAGCGTAAACGCAGAGCGAAGAAATCAAACCGATGTTAGGACCTTCAGGCGACTCGATAGGACAAAGACGACCGTAGTGCGTATAGTGTACGTCGCGCACTTCGAAGCCAGCACGTTCGCGAGAAAGACCACCAGGACCGAGCGCTGAAAGACGACGCTTGTGCGTTACTTCTGCAAGCGGATTCGTCTGGTCCATGAACTGTGAAAGCGCATTGGTACCGAAGAACGAATTGATAACACTTGAGATAGTCTTGGCATTAATCAAGTCGGTAGGCGTAAAGACTTCGTTGTCGCGCACATTCATGCGTTCGCGAATTGTGCGGCTCATACGTGCCAAACCTACAGAGAACTGGTTTGAGAGCTGTTCGCCCACAGTACGCACGCGACGATTGCTCAAGTGGTCGATATCATCAACGTCTGCCTTAGAGTTGATCAATTCAACAAGGTACTTGATGATTTCGATGATGTCTTCGTTTGTAAGAACTCTGACATCCATATCTGTATCAAGATTCAACTTGCGATTGATTCTGTAGCGACCAACTTCGCCAAGGTCATAACGCTTGTCAGAGAAGAAAAGGTTATGAATCACTTCGCGCGCACTTGCATCATCGGCGGGGTCAGCATTACGGAGCTGACGATATATATAGAGGACAGCTTCCTTTTCGGAGTTAGAAGTATCCTTCTGGAGTGTATTAAAGATGATAGAGAAATCTGTAGAAGCGCCTTCAACTTTGTGAACAAGGATTGTGCTCACACCGCTTTCCAAGATATCATCTACAATGTCTTCTGTAATAATTGTTTCGCGTTCGAAGAGCACTTCGTTACGTTCGATAGAAACAACTTCGCCAGTATCTTCGTCAACGAAGTCTTCTACCCAGCTCTTCAACACACGCGCAGCCAACTTCTGACCTATAGCCTTCTTGATATTCGTCTTGTTTACCTTAACTTCTTCTGCAAGGTCAAAAATCTGAAGAATATCCTTATCAGTTTCGAAACCGATGGCACGGAGCAAAGTCGTTACAGGCAACTTCTTCTTACGGTCAATGTAAGCGTACATCACATTGTTGATGTCGGTTGCAAACTCTATCCATGAGCCCTTGAAGGGGATAATACGCGCTGAATAGAGTTTGGAGCCATTCGCATGCACACTTGAACCGAAGAACACACCTGGCGAACGGTGTAACTGTGAAACTACAACGCGTTCAGCACCATTGATGATAAACGTACCGTTGTCGGTCATATAAGGAATAGGACCGAGGAACACATCCTGAACAACTGTTGCAAAATCTTCGTGATCGGGGTCAGTACAATACAACTTAAGCTTTGCTTTCAAAGGCACACTGTAAGTCAACCCTCTCTCCAAACATTCTGTAATAGAATAACGAGGAGTGTCAATGTAATAATCAAGGAACTCAAGCACAAAGTTGTTGCGTGTGTCTGCGATAGGGAAGTTTTCTGCAAACACCTTATACAAACCATCGTTCTTACGAAGTTCTGAGGGAGTGTCGAGCTGGAGAAAATCCTTGAATGACTTCAACTGTACGTCGAGAAAATCGGGATAAGGCATCGGATTCTTGACAGACGCAAAGTTGACGCGTTGATTAATAACTCTTGAAGACATAATATGAAATTCAAAATTTGTAGCGAAAATCGAAAAGGGAGAAAAATATCTAATATATACCTCAGAATATCTAAACCTCTAGAGCATCTAGAACCTCTAGAGCATCTAGAACCTCTAGAATATCTAGAACATCTAGTATTTCCAAAATATCTATAAAACCTACTGGTCTTTCCTCTCGAAAATCGACTACTAATATTTATTAGACACAAAAAGGTTAAGAACCCCCTACCAGAGGATTCTTAACCGTTGCGAATATAGGAAATGTTGATTAAGCGATTTCTACTTCAGCACCAGCTTCTTCGAGAGCCTTCTTGAGTGCTTCAGCTTCTTCCTTACCTACACCTTCCTTAAGCTTAGCGGGACAACCGTCTACAGCGTCCTTAGCTTCCTTAAGACCGAGACCGCAAGCTTCCTTCACTGCCTTAACAACCTGGAGCTTAGCTGCACCAGCGCTCTTGAGGATAACATCGAAAGAAGTCTTTTCTTCTGCAGCAGCAGCACCACCTTCAGCAGCAACTACAACAGCAGCAGCAGCGGGTTCGATTCCGTATTCTTCCTTGAGGTAAGTAGCCAATTCGTTAACTTCCTTTACAGTCAAATTTACCAATTCTTCTGCAATAGCTTTAATATCTGCCATTTTTGTAAAATATTATTTTTGTTTTTTAATCTAATTATTTATGAGGGCTATGCTATATATTTATGTATTGATTTAACAAGCACAGCTCCATTTAAGCTGATTATTCTGCAGCACCTTCTTCCTTGTCGAAGCGAGCTTCGAGACCAGAGAGAATGTTGCGGAGAGGAGACTGGAGGAGACCGATGATATCGCCGATAACTTCGTTCTTGCTCTTGATAGCGCAAAGAGCAGCGAGATTTTCAGCTCCTACGTAGAAACCTTCTTCAGCGTAAGCACCCTTGAGTGCAGGAACACCATCCTTACCGAATTCCTTGATCAACTTAGCGGGAGCATTAGCAACGTTCGAGAGGAACAATGCTGTAGTACCCTTGAGGCAAGGCTTGAGAGGAGAATAATCCATTTCAGCCTTGTCGAAAGCCTTTTCAAGAAGAGAATTCTTAGCAACGATCATCTTAACATCTGTTGCAAAGCACTTACGACGAAGATTGCTTGTAGCTTCAGCATTAAGACCTGTTACATCAACGAGGTAGAGGTGAGGATATTCCTTCAAACGTTCACCGAGTTGTTCGATGATAATAGCTTTATCTTCCTTTCTCATGACTTACTACTAATTAATTTTCTTCAATAGACTTGGGATCAATCTTGATACCACGGCTCATGGTTGAAGAAAGATAAATACTCTTAATATATGTACCCTTAGCAGCAGAAGGCTTGAGCTTATTGATAGTAGCAATAAATTCCTTTGCATTGCCCATCATCTGTTCAGTAGAGAAAGAAACCTTACCGATAGATGTGTGTACAATACCAGCCTTGTCTACCTTGAAATCGATCTTACCTTGCTTTACTTCACGTACAGCCTTAGCAACATCCATTGTTACGGTACCACTCTTGGGGTTAGGCATCAAACCACGAGGACCGAGTACGCGACCGAGCGCACCGAGCTTACCCATGATTGCAGGCATAGTGATGATAACATCAATGTCTGTCCAACCACCCTTAATCTTCTCGATATATTCATCGAGACCTACATAGTCAGCGCCAGCTTCCTTTGCAGCAGCTTCAGCATCGGGAGTACAGAGGCAGAGCACACGTACAGTCTTACCAGTACCGTGGGGAAGTGATACAACACCACGAACCATCTGATTAGCCTTACGAGGGTCTACGCCCAAACGTACGTCGATATCGAGAGAAGCATCAAACTTAGTAGTTGTAATTTCCTTTACGAGTGAGCATGCTTCCTTCAATGTGTAAGCCTTCCCTGCTTCAATCTTGTCTGCAACCAACTTCTGGTTCTTTGTAAGTTTACTCATTGTTGTTCTAAAATTGAAGTGTTAAATAATTATGCGGGGAAGTCTCCCTTTACTGTGATACCCATAGAACGTGCAGTACCAGCAACGAGGCGCATTGCGCTTTCGATAGTAAAACAGTTCAAGTCAGGCATCTTATCTTCTGCGATAGCCTTTACCTGGTCCCAAGTAATTTCCGCAATCTTATTACGGTTAGGCTGTGCAGAACCACTCTTCTGCTTTGTAGCTTCAAGCAATTGAATTGCCACAGGAGGAGTCTTAACTACGAAAGTGAAAGACTTGTCATTGTAATAAGTAATGACAACAGGAAGTACCTTACCTGCCTTTTCCTGAGTTCTGGCGTTGAACTGCTTGCAGAAATCCATAATATTAATACCCTTAGAACCCAAAGCAGGACCTACGGGAGGAGAAGGATTCGCAGCGCCACCTTTAATCTGTAATTTGATTAATCCAGCAACTTCTTTAGCCATTGTTCAATTTATTTAAAAAAAGTTAGTGATGAAAGAATATCGCCTTTCTGCGTAACAAACAGAAAATTATTCTTTCTCAACTTGTGTAAAACTAAGGTCAAGAGGAGTGTTACGTCCAAAGACCTTAACAGCCACAATCAACTTACGACGTTCAGTGTTAACTTCTTCGATAACACCAGAAAATCCGCTGAAAGGACCGTCTATAACCTTCACGGCTTCGCCTACAACGTAAGGCATTTCGACTTCGACATCATCGATAGTTTCGTCTACCTTACCCAAGATACGATTCACCTCGCTTTCACGAAGAGGAGTTGGATTATCAAGACCACCCAAGAATCCGAGCACATTTGGCGTGCTTCGGAGCTCATGAGCGATTTCTCCAACCAGCTTTGCTAATACCAAAACATAACCCGGCAGATAGCTGCGCTCCTTCCACACTTTTTTACCATTGCGGATTTGAGCAACTTTCTCTGTCGGAATCAACACCTCTGCAACGAGACCATTCAGTCTACCGTTTTTGATTTCCGCATCGATGTATTCTTTGACCTTAGCTTCCTTACCACTTACGGCACGCAAAACGTACCATTGCATTGTTACATCAGCCATTGATCAAGAGATTTAAACACCGTAAACAAACTTCATTAACGATTCAAAAACCGTATCTTCTGCAAAGACTACGAGTGCAATTACAATGGAAGCAACTAAAACAGCAATTGCGCTCTTTGTCAACTCAGGGCGTGAAGGCCACGTAGTTTTATATATAAGTTCTTCGTAAGAATCTTTACAACACGTGATAATTTTCTTCAACATATTTCTTATTTTTATTAGCACGGGAAGAGAGGCTCGAACTCCCGACACCTGGTTTTGGAGACCAGTGCTCTACCGACTGAGCTATTCCCGTAAGAAATAGGCCGTACCGAAGTAACGGCCTATTGGATTTTTATATCTTATACAGATATTAGTCGAGGATTTCAGTAATCTGACCTGAACCAACTGTACGACCACCTTCGCGGATAGCGAAACGGAGACCTACGTTGAGAGCAACTGCGTAGATAAGTTCAACTGTGATTTCTACGTTGTCACCAGGCATTACCATTTCAACACCTTCGGGGAGGTGGATTTCACCTGTACAGTCCATAGTACGGAGGTAGAACTGAGGACGATACTTGTTACCGAATGGAGTGTGACGACCACCTTCTTCCTTCTTCAATACGTAGATTGAAGCCTTGAACTTCTGGTGGGGCTTGATTACACCGGGGTGAGTGATAACCATACCGCGCTTGATTTCGTTCTTGTCGATACCACGGAGGAGGAGACCTACGTTATCACCAGCTTCACCCTGATCGAGGAGCTTACGGAACATTTCAACGCCAGTTACAGTTGAGTTCTTGTCTTCACCGAGACCGAGGATCTGAACAGCATCACCTACCTTAACAACACCTGTTTCAACACGGCCAGTAGCTACTGTACCACGACCAGTGATTGAGAACACGTCTTCAACAGGCATCAAGAAAGGCTTATCCTTATCACGGGGAGGTTCCTGAATCCAAGTGTCGCAAGCTTCCATAAGATCCATGATCTTATTTTCCCACTGTTCAACACCGTTCAAACCACCGAGAGCAGAACCACGGATGATAGGAGTATCTTCTTCGAAGTCGTAAGAAGTGAGGAGTTCAACCATTTCCATTTCTACGAGTTCGAGCATTTCTTCGTCTTCAACCATGTCGCACTTGTTGAGGAATACAACGAGGCGGGGTACGTTTACCTGACGAGCGAGAAGGATGTGTTCGCGAGTCTGAGGCATAGGACCGTCAGTTGCAGCACATACGATGATAGCACCGTCCATCTGAGCAGCACCAGTAACCATGTTCTTTACGTAGTCAGCGTGACCAGGGCAGTCAACGTGAGCGTAGTGACGGTTAGCAGTTTCGTACTCAACGTGTGAAGTGTTGATAGTGATACCACGTTCCTTTTCTTCGGGAGCGTTGTCGATAGAGTCGAATGAACGCAATTCAGAAAGACCCTTCTTTGACAATACTGTAGTAATAGCAGCTGTAAGAGTAGTCTTACCGTGGTCAACGTGACCGATCGTACCGATATTTACGTGAGGCTTGGTACGTTGAAATTGTTCTTTAGCCATTGCTTAAAACTATTAATTTGTTAATGATTTTTCTTTTTCAAAACGGAGAGCTGTTAGCGAGACTTGAACTCGCGACCTCTTCCTTACCAAGGAAGTGCTCTACCGCTGAGCTATAACAGCAAAATAGAGAGCGGAAGACGAGGTTCGAACTCGCGACCCCCAGCTTGGAAGGCTAGTGCTCTACCGACTGAGCTACTTCCGCAAACCTTTGTGGGCAAAGATGGATTCGAACCACCGAAGGCGTAAGCCAGCAGATTTACAGTCTGCCCCATTTGGCCACTCTGGTATTTGCCCGTGAAATGAGTTTACCTCTCAAATCGGTTGCAAAGTTAGGCATATTTTTTTATTCACAAAATATTTTACCACATTTTTTTATATAAAACATATTGTTTTTAACAAATTAGCATGCCATACTTTACAAGGACTATCCAAATCTCATTTCAAATATTCATTTTCCTGACATATAGCAAACGTTTGCAACAAAGTTCCCTCGTTCATCCACTACCCTATTATATAAAATGAGTAACCACAATTCATATCGTTTTTTTGCAATCCACTTATGCTATATATATATATGAGTAGCGTCGCCTTATATCGACCATTTACTTTTGATCTACATCCGCCTCTGAGCGAACAAAGTCAGTTACTATCGTCTTTTCCTACACCAAATGCGCAATCAGTTCCTCGCGATCGCCATTAAGGAAATCAATCACGGGCACTTCAATCATTGTGTAGCAACCAGGACGCTGACGCATCGTAGCACGCGCTGCGCATGCAAGCACCTGCCCTGTCAGTGCAGGATTGTTGATCTTCATGTTGAATTCGAACAACTGATTCTGCGTCTTACCCGAAACTCCCTTGCGCACAAGATTCACACCATGCCCCATATCGATTACATCATCAACGCATGCCACCTGAATCACGTGTGTTTCGTCGTTCACAAAATAAGCATCCGCCTTAATAGCAGCTGCCACCTCGTCGAATGCATAACCCTCTTCGAGTTCGATATACACCATGCGACGGTGAATACCCTGCCCCGTAGGAATCGTCATTGAGAGGGCAGCCTTCACACCGTCGATTGCCTTTACAGCCACTGTATGTCCCATCGACATACCGGGTCCGAAGTTGGTATAGGTCAATCCCTTGGGTGCCACAGCCTGCAACAGGGCGCGCACCACGCTGTCGCTACCAGGGTCCCAACCTGCTGAAATGATGCTCACGGCGTTGTTTTCCTTGGCAGCTTCGCTGAGCGAAGCTCGGAGGGGCACAATCTGAGAGTGAATATCAAAACTATCCACCGTATTGATGCCCAATGCCAAAATCTTCTTTGCCATCGCCTCAATACTGCGTGTTGGAGCCGCCAGAATGGCTACATCCACGTCGTTCAACTCCTGAATATCTGCAACTACATCGTAAGCTGCCAACTCTGCAGGCTTGTTAGCAGCACCATTGCGGCGCACAATGCCTGCCACTTCCATATCGGGAGCAGCCTCAACTGCTTCGATTGCATATCGTCCAATATTACCGTAGCCCACTATCGCTACGCGTATCATTCCATTCTTTGCCATAGTCTATTAAATTTTGTTTTGTTCTTTCGTTACAATAGGAATTGCAAAAATACAATTTTACTGAAATTTCCAATACATTCAGCCCATTTTTTCTACCAACATTATTTTTTCACAAGTCAGAAAAAGAAAAATTTTGAAGTAGAAAGGTTAATTATATGGTTATGAGAATACGAGGTTACGAGGTTGCTAAAAAACATCCGCTCAGGTGCGAGTCTGCGCTGCAAATACAAAAGCGGAGATTCTAATTAAAAGATCAACATCTTCCCTATCCACATTCATGGAGAAACAAATTTATCACAATCTGTAACAACAATATTCTTCATTGCACTACCCATACCACACCAAAAGCCCTTTCCACCTAAAATATTTGTAGGCATTTTATCTGGAGATGAAAAAAACATATTATTTGACAATGTTAAATTTTTAGAATAACAATCCCAAAATTCATATGCTTCTCTACTAATACGTGATATTTTTATAGAAACAGAATCATTCACTTTAAAATAAGGAGTATATTCATCAGGATCCGTAAAAATTGTTTTTCCCCTAAAAATCTTAATAGGTTGTTGATAATCGAGAACATCATCATCAAAAGTCCCTAAGTAGGATGCTATATATTGTTTAGAGTCCTTTCCAATTTTAAAAAAGCATTGATAATAATCTCGTTCAGCACTAACATCCTGGATATTTAGACTTATTTGATACAAGGAATCTGAATCATCACAAACATCTACGCTATAATCTCGTATAATGGGAGGAGAAAAGATCTCTGTTTCAGATGTTAAATAATGATCGTCAACTTCTATAATTAGAGTATATTTTTTACCTATTTCTCCAAAAAGTCTACCTGTAGTATAAATATAGTTAGGTATGTAATCCGGAGAATACTTTCCCGTCAACACGATTGTATCTGTACCATCACATACTGATACTTTAGCCCATTTAACTACATAGTCTGCTAAATTTTCAAAAGATTGAAAATCTTCTGTTATTCTCAACGATTTGGTTATCATAACGATTGGAGGTCGACCATTTTCTATCCACCCTTCAACAAATAAGGTTTCCGAGGGAATTCGCAATTGACTATCCTCACACGAACTAAACAACAATGTCAAGAAAAAAGTAACTATAAAACAATATTTCATTAAAATTTAAAATAATAACTTAAAGAAGGCAACATTTTAACAAGAAATGAAACAGGCTTATAAGCAACATATTTGTTTTCCGATATTTTAATTTTCCAAAACAGATCGTTTGATTGAGAAAATACGTTATAGAAAGATAGATTAACACCTTGTTCTTTACACCATTTACTCTTCCACTTATAATTAACAGATAAGTCGCATCTCAAATACGACGTAAGCCTGTTGGAATTATAATCTGAATAATCAATCAAAATATTACCATTTACAAAATTGAAAGATTGCGGAGCTGTAAAAGGCGTACCTGAAGCATAAACCAAAACTCCTCCTAAATCCCAATTCTTCGATGGTTTGTAAGTTATAACAGCCTTAAAATCATGTGGACGCTCATGGCTCGCTGGAAAATATTTATTACTATTAAATTCATTAAATTTTCTACGAGCTCGTGTATATGTATAAGACAACCATCCAGTCAAATTCCCTGTGCATTTTTTAAACATTACACTAAATCCATAATTAGCACCTTTACCATGAATCAGATTATCCTGCAACGCATAATTCTTATTTAACAAATCCAATACATTACCTGTATATTCAATCTGATTATGCAAACTCCTATAAAACAGATCTGCAACTAAAAGAAATTTTCTATTCAATAGGAAACTAGATCCACTTAACACAAACGAATGTGCATATTGTGGAGCATGCGTTTTATCCGCTGAAAACCAGAATTCTGTAGGAAGACCTATATCTGAAAATCCTAATTGAAACAGATTTTGATGTCCGAATACATAATTAAATGAAAATTGCTGCTCATTACAATCATAATTCAAAGAAACAGAAGGATCTATTTGATAAAAATTTTTATCCAGCGATTTAAAAAAAGTAAATTTACTTCCTACACTTCCATGCAAAAAAGAATTAATAGAATAATCATATCCCCCATAAAACGTACATTCTATTGGAGTCTGTTTCATTTGGTCCTTATCCTTGACATCATAAAAACCACTTATATTAACATTCTGTGGTTTGATATTATGATAAATAAAATCAAGACCTGCATTCCACCTGCCAATTTGAATGCTTCCTTTATAACCTATATCATATATGGAAGATGGTAATTTACCTAAAATCTCAGACATGGAAAGTGAAAAACGATTTGCATAACTCGTAGTATACAACAAATTTTTCAACTTCAGATTATTTTTTGTATACAACCACTGTACGCTTGCCATTTGATTTCCCCAATCTGCTTTCATTTTAACAATATAATCCCCATCATCAAATTTTCCAACATCGAATCCTCCATAATAGTCTATTAAAACGCTTTGATTTTTATTTATCTTATAATAAACCGTAGCATTGTAATCTCCAAAACTATATTTAAGAGCTGATTTATCAGTAGCCAACCAATTCCCATAAAGAAGATTAAGGTAGGATTGTCGAGATGAAACAATCAACTTCATTTTACGATTCAACGGAATTTTAAAAGTTCCCTGAGACGATATTAATCCAAGTGAAAATTCCCCCTTCAACGTTTTTAACAACGAAGTATCAGAATGCATCATTAACTTTCCACCTATACGATTAGAATTTGATTTATAAGTAGAAATTTTTCCAACACTAAGTTCTGAAAAATGCGAAGTATTGAAGGCTGAAAAAAAGCCTAACAGATGATTAACATTATAAATTGGAATATCATTCAATAAAATCTCATTATGAGAATTATCACACCCTTGTATATTCACACCACCTCTATATTCAGAATTCGTTTGAATACCTGGTAACATTTGTGTATATCGAATAGGATCTGCATTGCCCATAATTTTAGGCAATGTATTAAACATCGTTACATCCCAAAGAAAAGTCCCGTCTACCTTCTTTTTAACAGAAGAAGTGTAACGATAAGCTTTTATCGTTACACTATCTAAAGCAACTCCGTCTATACTATCATTTATTTCAGCCTTTATTGTACTCACTAATAGTATACAAAGAGCTAATATATAAGTTTTTTTATTTATCATGTCAAGAATAAAAAGCCTAACTACTAGCTTTCTAACATCTTTTCATATTTAGAAATTAATTTCTCAAATTTCTCCATCACAGTCTTAAATTCACTATCATTAAAGAAAGCTTCAAATGTACTATAAGAAGATCCGTCATAAAAACACATTACAGGTTCTGACTCCCAATATCTATCACCCCACCAATCTTCATCTGAGAATGCTTCCAACTTCACACTAGCCTGTTTAACGGCAGTACCATTGTAAAACAAATTAACATCCATCAAAGAATTCGCTTGATTGATATACGATTTAAAATTCTTTTCATTATCATCTTCCTCATTGGCAGAACTTATATAATCAGCAAACCTACGTATATCACTAATCTTACCTTGAATTTGAAGTTTACCTAAAACATCAAACTTAACAAATGCATTCAAAGCATTAGCATCCTCAAAATCATCACTATCCACATCTGCTCCTGTAGTAAATGCGTCTAAATTGTAAGATGGAATATTTTCAATAGTACTAGCCAAAGCACTTGTCAACAAAATCGCACCATTCTTCGATACACTTTCAACCAATGAAATGCTATTGTTTGCTCTATAAGAACATTCTGAAATCTGGAATTTATATCCATTACTCAACTCTGTTGACACAACCGCAGAAATCGAATTCTTTGCTATATCAAATTTTTCATTGGTTATGTCAGACAAATTGATAGCTACCGTCGTTTTAACCAATACATTGTTATTAACTTCCAACGTTACAACTATATTTTCGGGAACTCCAATTGTACATTGCACGCGATCATAATAATCATTCCAAACATATTGTCCACCTTCATAACTTAAATCATAATCCTTCCAATTCTCTAAATTGAAAGCGTAAACTTTCTTTACATTTCCAGATGTAGTTAAAGACAATACACAATTCTTTTCAGGAATCACAAATTGTACACCATTAGCTTCAGAACGAGTCCATTTACCATTTTTCGCTGTAAATCTACCATTAAAATTAGATGCTAAAAGAATGGCTTTGTAATTATCATAAAAAGAGTTATATTTTGAATAACCATTATCATTTACTTCTGTTGTTGTTCCAAGAGCTTCACAACAATCATTCATGCAATTATCAGCCCAATCTTCTACATAACCCCAATCATAATCATTTAGATAGTATCCTAATTCAACGTCAGCAATTTCATCATTAATTACTTGAAAATCCGATGAAGGTACTTGATTCATTAAATCTATTGCAATTTCCTCCAACTTTTCCTTTTGCTGAGTTGGCGACAATGCTTGCCCCTGCGCTGGAACTGTTGGCACAATCTCTCCCATAGAATTGTCAGAACTATCAGAACAAGAATTAAAACTCAATAAACAAGCAAGCAGACCAATTGATACTGTCTGAATCTTAAAATTCGAAAGTGATTTTACTATACACATAATTTTTAATTATTTTATTGATTTAATATTTAAAGATCAAACCGTGCAGCAAATTTAAAATTATTTTTCAAAATAAAACATATATTAACTACAATAGTTCGGTAATTTACAGAAACTTTAAATAGAATTTGTAAAAGCACCATTCCCAATTAACAAAACTGGTTATTTTTGACACCCCATAAAAAAATTCTTTGCAAGCATTCATTTACAAGGAGTTACAGATTAAATCTCCCATAACGATATATTCTCGAACAGGTTTTAGAGAATTTAGAGAAAATTTAGGAGTTGCGTTACTATATACCCGATTTTTTTAAGATACAAACTTATAAATTATCCAAACACAGCAATCTTTACCAATCGCTTTACCGAGAAATTTGAAGTATTGCTGATACAAACAACTAAAAGAGCTAGACAAAACCTATTTAGTGACATAAAAAGAATAAGGTGCATCACTTTTCGATTGATTTTTTTGATTGATATTCTGCTTGAGAAGAAGGAGCATCGCGGGCTATGTAACTGATGTACAAACAGAATAGCGACAAAAAAGCTATCGAAATCAAAATTATATATAAAAAAATAAAGATTAAAAAGTGAAGCAGTTTATATTTTTCATGACACTTAAAGATAGATGCTATAAATCAGCTTAAAACTAAAAACCTACCCCTCATTAATTGAGTAAGCAAACTTTCACCAGTGTCAGCTAAGTCAGGTTATAAGGATTTTTTAGACTTCTCGTAGCACTGCCGTGTGGGACAAAAATCTTTCTTCGATCCCACACCCATATAAGATAATGCACCCAAAAAGCGACTTTACTTTTTTTCGTGCATTTCAATTTTTGCCCCTAAAATGAGGCTTGCAAAAACCGCCTTTTTTGTAAGCTTACAATTAGCAAAAGGTGGGGCAAAACTGTTAACTTTTGTAAAAATGTCGCGAAATGCAGATTTGGAGATCACCGAAAAATGATGTATATTTGCATAAAGTTAAAGGAGGGCACCGCTGCCCTCCTTTTTTATGATCTTTCTCCTGAAAACTTCCTTTGAAGAAGGATTTTCTTCCTTTTAAGTAGGAATTTTTTCCTTTTAAGAAAAACTTTTTTCTTTTTAAGAAGGAAAAATTCGCGCTGTTTTCCGAAAATTTTTGTTAAACAACGTAAGTTTTTCTTAATAGAAGTTAAAGTTTTAAACTTTTTTACTTTTTGAGCGACGTTAACAGATGTTAAAAATTGCATCAACGAAAATTTGCAAAATTTCGTTGATAGTAGACGAGTTTTTAGGTACGAGTAGACGAGATGGTTAGACTCGAACGTTTGTTTGCACGCTGCATAGTCCTTATAACCTCACAAGCGAAGCGACCTTATAACCTCATACCTCAAAAAAACATATTCCTGCTACAAACAACTGCTTTGTTTATTCTCACACTTCACGGACTTTCACAGACTTTCGCGAGCCATGCTCGCACCATCCGGATGGTTAATTGTACTCCAGACTCTAAATGAAGTACTCTGTTCCCTGTACTCTAAATCAAGTGCTCTATACTCTAAAAAAAGCCTTTACAAACATAAGAGTTGAGTACTTGTAAAACTTCAATTACAAATAATATTGCATTCAGCATGAATTTCCAACAATGGATTTATCCGTAACACTAATTTATTAAAAGCTCTAATCTACCCGAACAAATCTGTCGCCATGAAGAACACAAAAAAAACTCCTTGCAAATCAAAGAATTGCAAGGAGTTAAAGATGGTACCCAGAGCCGGGGTCGAACCGGCACAGGTTGCCCTACTGGTGTTTGAGACCAGCGCGTCTACCGATTCCGCCATCTGGGCTGCAAACTCTCGGAATATTTCCGAAATGCGGTGCAAAGATAGGAAGTTTTTTAGAACTGACAAAGGTTTCGGCATATTTTTGTTGATTTTTCTTAAAAAGATGTGATTTTCTACAATATAGGGACAATAGAATTCGTTTAGTTAGATATAAGGAATATTATTCACGTCCCTCTTAAAATAGAAATATCCGCATAACTTAAATATTGGTTAAATCGGCGCCTTTTTCTTTGAAAATGCTATTTACATGAAGAAAAATCGTTATCTTAGCACCTATAATTCGTAATACCTCACTACGACACACCTTATTCCACTAAGAATAAGCGTTGTCACAATCTATAACATCATGAATAACACTCGTCATTTTTGCATAATCCTTGCCGGAGGAATCGGACGCAGACTATGGCCTTGCAGTCGAAAGAGTCAACCTAAACAGTTCCTGGATTTCTTCGGAACGGGGCGCACGCTGTTGCAATCAACTTATGACAGATTTGCTAAGTTCACCCCCCGAGAAAATATCTATATCTCAACTTTTGATGAATATGTAGAGCTCGTCAAGGAGCAGTTGCCCGAACTAAATGCAACACAAATCATAGCCGAACCCGTGCAACTTTCGACAGCGCCTGCTGCGGCATGGACCAGCGAAATCATCCGCAAACGACATGGCGATTGCACATTCGTCATCTCGCCTGCCGACCAGCATATTATTAATGAGCAACGCTTTGAAGAGCAAATTCAAGTGGCGCTCGACTATGCAGAACGAAACAATGAGTTCATTGTAGTAGGCATCAAACCCACAGCTCCTAACACGGGATACGGATATATCCAAATGGGCGAACACAAGGGCGAAAATCTTGCAGGCGTGCAGTCGTTTACCGAAAAACCCGACCTTCAGTTTGCCGAAATGTTTGTGCAGAGCGGAGAATTCTTGTGGAACTCCGGACTCTTTATTTGCAATACGACTACGATGCACAGCATGGTAGAACAGGAAATACCCCAACTTGCTGAAGTATTCAGTAAATCCGGCAACAGCCTCAGCGTAGAAGAAGAAAAACAGTTGGCGCAGCAACATTATCCCTCGCTCACCCACCAATCTCTCGACTTGTTGTTGCTCGAAAAGACTACGAACATCAGCGTGATGGCATGCGACTTTGGATGGGCTGACGTTGGCGCCTGGACAGAACTTCACGAGGTGGAAGACAAGGATGCCAACTACAACGCTGTCATTACTCCGACAAAAGTACTCTTTGACAATGCCATAGGCAACCTCGTATGCCTGCCCGACGCAAAACTCGCTGTTATCTCCGAACTCGAGGGTTACCTCATTGCGGAGAAAGACGGCGTGCTCATCATTTGCCCCAATGGCGATGCAGCCATGGTGCGCCGACTCATGACGGAAGCGCAGATGAAGTTGGGCGAAGAATTTGTATAGACAAAGCTTTTATATAAAAAAATCAGGGAAGTCCTTACACTTAGGACTTCCCTGATTTCTGCATAGGAGAACCTCTAAATTCATAGTAAACTTCATGAGAATTCAGAGCACTCCTATATTCAACTATAAAGTCTTGAACTTTAAAAGGTCGCTGTGCTTTATTCCGCCTCTCCCTGCTCGTTGTATTGTTCAAAGAGGAAGTTGTTGTAAGGATACTTCTGCACATGGAGCTGGCGCACGCGCGAATAGAGCAGACTTTTGAGTTCTTCAAGATTTGTACGCTGACGGGCAGATATGAAGATGCAATCTTCGGTGCGCGCCATCCAGGTTTGCATCAAGTCCGTGAGCGACACGTTTTCCTTCGTGCCGGGAGTGAGGTCGTCAGCGTCCTTTTCGGTCCACGTATAAGCATCCATTTTGTTGAACACAATAACGGTGGGCTTTTCAGCACAACCGAGGTCGGCGAGCGTTTGGTTCACCACCTGCATCTGCTCCTCAAAGTCGGGATGACTCACATCGACGATGTGGAAAAGTATATCAGCCTCGCGCACCTCATCGAGGGTCGATTTGAAGGAATCGACAAGGTCGTGCGGAAGTTTGCGGATAAAACCAACGGTATCGGTGAGCAAGAAGGGAAGATTGTCAATAATCACCTTGCGAACGGTCGTGTCGAGCGTAGCGAAGAGTTTGTTTTCAGCAAACACATCGCTCTTGGCGAGGAGATTGGTGAGCGTTGACTTACCCACATTGGTATAGCCCACAAGCGCCACGCGAATCATCTGTCCGCGATTTTTGCGCTGCGTAGTCTTCTGTTTATCGATTTCAGCCAGGCGCTCCTTGAGCAGCGACATGCGGTTAAGGATGATACGGCGGTCCATTTCGAGCTGCGTTTCACCCGGACCGCGAAGACCTACGGCACCACCTCGCTGTCGTTCGAGGTGGGTCCACAATCGTTGCAGACGGGGAAGCATGTAACGATATTGTGCCAATTCCACCTGCGTCTTAGCGTTTGCAGTTTGCGCACGCATAGCAAAGATATCGAGGATAAGACTGGTGCGATCAAGGATTTTCACCTTCAACTCGGCTTCGATATTGCGAAGCTGCTTGGCTGTAAGTTCGTCGTCGAAGATAACCATACCCACTTCGCGCTCCGCCTCTTCTTCCATCTCTATGTATTGTCGGATTTCTTCGAGTTTACCCTTGCCCACGTAAGTCACGCTACTGGGACCGTCGAGGCGCTGCGTAAAGCGCTTTACAGTCACGGCTCCCGCCGTTTCAGCCAGGAATTCAAGTTCGTCGAGGTACTCCTGCGTTTTGCGTTCGTCCTGCTTTTTTGTTATAAGTGCCACAAGGACGGCTGTCTCCGTCTTGGCTTCTGATTGTATAAATTCTTTCATTAAAATTGGTTGAGTTTTGAAGAGGGGAATGGGGAATTTTAGGAAGACTTAGAAAAGCCGAGGGGGCTCTATGATTCTCTAGGGAAACCTAGAACATCCTAGTTTTTTTAATCCTTAGCTACTTTGCAAAAGCCTTCAGCGCACGCTTAGGAACTTCCGTATTATCAATGCGACCATGGAATTGCTCTGCACCAACACCGATGGCAAAGGCGGGGACATAGCCATTGGAGTGTCCACCGCTGGTCCATCCTACGAGAGCTGCTCGGTTGATGATATCCTTGGCGGTTGTAGAGATTGCATCTTCCTGAGAGTAAAGGCTCTTGTTGCCCTCTGCCTTACCTGCTACAAGGGCTTCGTAAACCTTCTTGAGGCGTGCTTCCTGGCGTTCGCTGATTTGGATGTGCGTCCAGAAACCAAAATTTTCGGCAAGGTCGGCTTTTACTGCGTCCCATGTAAAGGCGTCGCTGAGCGAAGTATGCAGTTGGGCGATGTGCTTGGTGTATTTCCAGGCGCTCATCTTTTGGTGTTGCAGAAGATGCAGGCGCAATTCGTAAGCCCCCGTTCCGAGCGCCATGCCTCCCGTTTCGTGGTCGGCAGTAACAACAATGAGCGTTTCGTCGGGGTGCTTAAGGTAGAATTCGTAAGCCACACGCACCGCTTCATCAAGGTCAATCGTCTCAGTGATTACCGCTGCAGCATCGTTGGCATGGCAAGCCCAGTCGATTTTTCCACCTTCGATGGCGAAGAAAAATCCATTCTTGCTCTTCTTTGTCAGAAATTCTATACCTGTTTCGACAATGGTAGCAAGACGAAGGTCGTTTTCGCCACGGTCGAGTGCGTAAGGCAGCGCTGTGTTGTCGAAAGCATTTGCTTCGTCGGACTGCAAGAGCATCAAGCGGTCGGCTTTCTTGGCTTTCTTCTTATTGGGAACGGCACCCTTCATGATGGTGTAGCCCGCTTGCTCGTAGAGCGAATAGAGGGGCGCCTCATCGGGACAATCCTTATGCGTGGGCTGCAAAAACGCAGAACCTGCAAAGAAGTCGAAACCCGCGTCGAGCAGGTCGTGACCAATGCGATGGTAGTTGCCACGATAAGATTCGTGGGCGAAGAAGCTTGCCGGTGTAGCATGGTCAATGCTCACCGAAGTAGCCACACCTACCGCCATGCCTTGATTCTTGGCAAGCGTAGCGATACTTGTAAGCGACAATGCGGCGTCAGATGTCATCGAAATTACGCCGTTTTTTGTTTTCTCACCCGTAGCGAGCGCCGTTCCGCCGGCGGCTGAATCGGTTACACCATTCGTAGCCGACTCCGTATGTACCAATGCTACGTGAGGAAAGGAAGCAAACGTCAGGGGTTTTGTACCGATACGTCCGTCCAAAGCCGCAAGATAGGTTTCGGCAGCATTCACCTGGTTCACACCCATACCGTCGCCGATGAAGTAGAACACGTATTTCGCTGTACCCTGCGCATAGAGCGCCACAGCCATCAGCATGAGCGCCAATGTAGTCGTTAATCGAATTTTCATAATAATCCCATTTTTTCAATCCTAAACAGGGATGTACGGTACTACACAGAACTATACACCCACAATGACTTACAAAATTACATTTTGCAACCGACTAAATGGACTTTCGCACCAAAATATTTCAATGAATGTTAAAAATAGCAACAGCATACCCTCAGAATCGCAATAAATTATTAACTTTACATGCTAATTTGGGAGATTCTATACATGTAATAAAAAAACAGACGTGCTACGCCTTACAAAGTAGAGGCGATGCTACAAGAATCCTCCACCGCAATACAGACAAAATAAGAACTACAATGATATACAAATGGAATTACGAACATCCTGCATCTGAGGTAGTAGTAGCCGAAGAGCAGTTGGCTGCCGACATTGGAGTCCATCCGGTGTTGGGGCACTTGCTCATGCAACGAGGCTTTACTACGCCACAGGCAGCACGACGCTTTTTCCGCCCCCAACTCTCCGACCTGCACGACCCTTTCCTCATGAACGACATGCAGGCTGCCGTGGAGCGACTCAACAGGGCCATGGGGCACAAAGAGCGTATCCTTGTCTATGGCGACTACGATGTGGATGGGTGCACGGCAGTAGCACTTGTTTACAAATTTCTTAAACAGTTCTACTCCAACATCGATTATTATGTGCCCGACCGTTACAACGAAGGTTACGGTGTGTCAATGAAAGGTATTGACTTTGCTGCAGAATCGGGCGTGAACCTCATTATCGTACTCGACTGCGGCATCAAAGCCATCGACGAAATCGCTTATGCAAAAACACTTGGCATCGACTTTATCATCTGCGACCACCATGTGCCCGACGAAGAACTCCCCGATGCCGTAGCCATCCTCAATCCGAAGCGCGAGGACAATCATTATCCCTACACCGACCTTTCAGGATGTGGAGTTGGCTTTAAATTCATGCAAGCTTTTGCACAAAGCAATGGCATTGAGTTCAACAAACTCCATACGCTGCTCGACCTTTGTGCGGTGAGTATCGCCTCGGACATCGTGCCCATCATGGGCGAAAACCGCATCCTTGCTTACCACGGACTGCGTATGCTTAACTGCAATCCCTCTGTCGGACTGAAAGCCATTGCAGAAATCTGCAACCTCGGCGACCGCGAACTCACAATGAGCGACATCATCTTCAAAATCGGACCACGCATCAACGCATCAGGGCGTATGCAAAATGGTCGCGAGGCAGTGCAACTCCTTGTTGAACGCGACTACCCCGTAGCGGTAGAACTCGCCGAGCGCATCGACCAATACAACGAAGCGCGCAAGGACCTCGACAAGCAAATGACCGAAGAGGCCATCGAACTGGCTAAGTCCACACCCGGCATCGAAGACCACCGCTCGGTGGTTATCTTCAACGAAACCTGGCACAAGGGCATCATCGGTATCGTGGCTTCGCGCCTTACGGAACTCTACTATCGCCCCGCCGTAGTACTCACCAACTCCGAGGGCATCGCTACGGGGTCGGCACGTTCTGTTTCGGGGTTCGATGTATATAGTGCAGTGCAGAGTTGTGCCGACCTGCTTGAAAATTTTGGCGGACATACGTATGCTGCAGGACTCTCTTTGAAAGTTGAAAATGTAGAAGCGTTTAAGCAGCGTTTCGAGACATACGTTGCGGAGCACATCCTCGACGAACAAACGCAACCCACGCTCGACATCGACAGTATGCTCGACTTTGGCGACGTCAATATCAAGTTCTATCAGGACCTTAAAAAGTTTTCGCCTTTCGGTCCCGGAAACCCCAAACCTATATTCTGCACGCAGAAGGTGTACGACTACGGCACGAGCAAGGTCGTAGGACGCGGACAAGAGCATATCAAACTCGAACTCGTTGACAACAAGAGCAACACCATTATGAATGGCATTGCTTTCGGACAAAGTTCACAGGCGCGCTACATCAAAACGAAGCGAGCATTCGACATCTGCTATACTATCGAAGAAAACACTCACAAACGTGGCGAAGTGCAACTCCAGATTGAAGACATCCGTCCGCTCGAATAGCTTCAACGCCGCTCTGACACATTACGGCACCGAAAAGTGAGTTGATAATCCTTCTTGCTTTTCGGTGCCGCTTCTTTTCTTGAAAAAAACACATTCTCTCTCTCGGCACCATAAATGAGCTTGCCCATAGCTCTCGCTCTGAAAATCTGTACAACATGGAAAAACACAGGTCCATCCTTCAAAAATACTGGGGTTATCCCGACTTTCGAGGCATACAAGCCGAGATAGTCGGGAGCATCGCCAGTGGCAAAGACACGCTGGGCTTGATGCCAACAGGAGGCGGAAAGAGCATCACGTTTCAGGTGCCAGCGCTCAGCATGGAGGGAGTTTGCGTGGTGATTACTCCGCTCATTGCGCTCATGAAGGACCAGGTGGCAAACCTCAAGCGCCGCAATATTTCGGCAGAAGCCATCTACACCGGAATTCCTCGACAGGAAATTGACCGCATTCTTGACAACAGCGTCTTCAATGCTGTGAAATTCCTCTACGTTTCGCCCGAGCGCTTGTCTTCGCCCATCTTTCAGCAAAAGCTCAGCCGCATGAAAGTGTGTTTCATTACTGTAGACGAAGCACACTGTATTTCGCAATGGGGCTACGACTTTCGCCCATCCTACCTGAAGATTGCCGAAATCCGAAAACTCCAGCCCGACGTGCCCATCCTCGCTCTTACCGCCACGGCTACACCACGCGTTGTCGAAGACATACAGCAGCGCTTGTCGTTCAAGAAGACGAATGTATTCAGAATGAGTTTTGAACGACGAAATCTGCAATACATCGTACGCACTACGGATAATAAGGAGAACGAACTGCTCCATATCCTGCGCCGCGTTGAAGGTTCGGCAATCGTTTACACCCGCAGCCGACAAGGCACGCAGGACATATCAGCACTACTCAACGCTGAAGGCATCAGCGCACTCAATTATCATGCCGGACTCACCAATCTCGACAAGGACGTGCGACAGGAAGCCTGGCAAGAAGGCGACACGCGCGTAATGGTGGCGACGAATGCTTTCGGTATGGGTATTGACAAGCCCGATGTGCGCATCGTTATCCACATGGATTTTCCCGATTCTATCGAAGCCTATTTTCAGGAAGCAGGCAGAGCGGGGCGCGATGGCAAGCGAGCATTTGCCGTACTGCTCAACGACTCCGCCGACGCGCAGCGCATGCTCCGCCGTATTCCCGAAACCTATCCTAAACTCGAATACATACGCAAAGTGTACGACCACTTGGGTAGTTTCTTCCAGATTGCCGTAGGCGATGGCGAAAACACCACGCGCGAATTTAATCTCGACAAGTTTTGCATTAATTTCCACCACTTCCCCGTGCAAGCTGAGAGCGCCTTGCGCCTGCTTACACACGCCGGATATATTGACTATCGCGAACCCGACGAAGGTGTGTCACGACTTATCTTCGTCATGACACGCGACGAACTCTATCAGCAACGACTTTCTTCGCCCAAACTCGACAATGTGCTCACAGCAGTGCTGCGCATCTACTGCGGCGTATTTTCCGATTATGTCAATATCGAGGAAGACCGCATCGGAAAAGCATGCGGCCTCTCGTCGCGCGAAGTTTACGAAGTCCTAAAGCAACTCACTTTTCAGCGCGTTATCAATTACGTGCCTAAGAAGAACACCGCCTACATCACTTACACGCAGCGCCGCGACGATGGGTGCCACCTCTACTTTGCACCGGCTATTTATAAGGACCGACTCGAACAGTACGAGAAACAAATTCAGGCAATGATAAGTTATGCCACCGACGACAGCGAATGCCGAAGCAAAACGCTCCTTGCCTATTTTGGTGAGGAAGCCAATCACAACTGCGGCGGATGCGATGTGTGTCTTTCCCAACGGCGCCCCACTATCGATGTAGGACAAATAAAAAAGGAAATTCTGCAAATCCTTGCCGACAAACGTTCTCACTCCACACAGGAATTTGCCCATATCGGCCAGCATGCCACTTCCGAAATGAAGCGCCAGGCATGGCAAGAACTTGCAGCCGAGGCTCGCATCGTTGTAGTCGATGGCGAAATACGAATGCTGAAGGAATGAGGAGTTAGGAATAAGGGATGAGGAATTACATACACGCTGCACAATAGTTGTACTCCGCACTCTAAACAAAGAACTCTCATCTCCCAACTTTAAACTCTCAACTCTGTACGCCAAAACGCTGCATAGCCTTAAAACCTCACAAGCGAAGCAACCTTAAAACCTCATAACCTCAAAATAGTAGACAAGTTTTTAGGTACGAGTAGACGAGATGGTTTGACTCGAACGCTTGCTTTCATTCCGCACGGTAGTTGTACTCTGTACTCTGTATCCTAAATTGCTGCATAGCCCTCATTACCTCATAACGAACCGCAGGTTCCTCTGAACCTCATAACCTTACAAGCGAAGCGACCTTATAACCTCACAACCTCACCTCATAACCTCACAACCTCAATCAAATGCCCCTCCCCCTTTTCCAACGACAACTCAAGATGCTGACCATGCTTGTCAACGATGGTCCGTTTTCTATCGAAGAGATAGCAAACCATCTTGACATCAGCGAAAGAATGATTTACCGATATCTTAAAGATTTTAAGCAGATGAATCTGGAAATCATAAAGAAAGATGGCAAAATCAGTATTTCGCCCCTATCGCCTTACCTCAACGACCTGCTTCAGGGCATACGTTTCACCAAAGACGAAGCCACAACTATTTTTAACATCATAAGTGCTGTCAACAACCGTTCGCCCGAAGTGCGCCACTTGCAGGACAAACTCGCCTCGCTCTACCAAAAGCGCGTACTCACCATTCACGGCATTGATGAGCGTACAGCTGTCAACAGAGCAACACTTTTTAACGCCATCCAGTTAGAGCAAATCGTTTGTTTGCGAAACTACTGCTCGCCGAGCAGTGGAAAAGTGAGCAATCGCATCGTTGAACCTTATCTTTTTCTGGCAAACAATACAGAAGTAAGATGCTTCGAACTTTCTACTCAGACCAACAAAACGTTTAAAGTGTCGCGCGCTGAGACCATCGAAATAATCGACCTTAAATGGAGCTATAAGCATCTTCATGCCGCGCCTACTATAGATATTTTCCACTTCACAGGCGAAACGACCATCCCCGTATCTCTCCATCTTGGAACGCTCGCCAAGAATGTGCTCCTCGAAGAATACCCCGAAGCCGAGGCTTACATTACTCCCCTCGGCGACAAGCACTATCGTCTGGACATCGACGTATGTAGTTTCAAGGGAATCGGACGTTTCGTACTCGGACTCTACGAGGATGTTCACGTTCTTGAAAACGACGAATTCAAAGCCTATATTGCTGAGCAAATTCGCAAAATGGCAAACCGCCATAACATAGCGTATCCAAAATAATTCTCCGAGGAAGTGGGAGGACGTAATTTCAGACAGATTCCATTTCATCATTTGATCCCACCATAAAAAGTAATCATATTACAGAACGAATCTATTTTACCGAACAAATTAATACCAAATTACCGAAAAACCATAAGCCAAATTACCGAAAAAACCTAAGCCAAATTACCGAATACAAGATTCTTGAGTTGTTTTATTCTGTCGGCAGATTCCGAGCTTGGTCGCTTAACATCCAATAGATAATCTTTATAGATTGATTAATCTTTTTATAAAAAGTGGGGAAATTTATCAAAGTAGTATTTACAACACCCCAAACCTTGCACATGACCTTGTAATAACATAAAAACCACTCACAAAAGGCTCATTATTTGGTCATTTCGGAAATTATTCGTAATTTTGCACCCTCATTCTTAAAACACTATCTATCGACTATGCGTTTCGCTCGCTACATACTCACCGCTTTGATGGCAACGTTCTTCGTTTTGCCGGCAGCGAAAGATGGCAACATGTTTGTTGCTGTCGAGGTGGAGTACGACGCTGTCGAAGTGGCAGAAGCCGATGCCCGAATCTCTGAAGTCGAACGCATTGCCAAAGCCGACAATATTATCAACACTGCGCTGAAATACCTCGGTGTGAAATACGCTTACGGAAAGAGCAGCCCTAAAGGTTTCGATTGCTCGGGATTCACAAAGTACGTTTTCAACGAGCAGGACATAACGCTCACCCGTACTTCGCATTCGCAATTTGCCGAAGGACAAAACATCTCGCAAAGCAAGGACCTTAAGCCCGGCGACCTCGTATTCTTCGGAGGTGAAAACGCACCGCGCCACGTGGGCCACGTAGGTATCGTGGTTGATGTAGATAAGGAAACAGGGCGCTTCACCTTTATTCATGCCAGCCGACAAGGCATAAAGGTCGATCAGTCCACCGAGAAATATTATAGTTCGCGCTACATGGGAGCACGACGCATTATATTATAAAGAATCACTCGCGCTATAAGCACATATTTTTTACAACCAAACCTGTGGCGCTGCCACAACCTTAAACAAAGTAGAAAGGAGGGTCGTTCATACAATCATTTCCCACCCGAGTTACAGTTCTGCTGAACTGCTCATCACATATATATAATGTATATCGGGAACAAAAAAGCAAGAGCAAAATTTGTCAAATAAAAAATATTGCGTAATTTTGCACTCCGCAAGCGCATACTATATCTGTATCGCGTGCTTATAGTGACTATAAATAATTAACAAATAAATAATTAAAACAATGATTGTAGTACCTGTTAAGGAAGGCGAAAACATTGAAAAAGCCCTCAAGAAGTTCAAGCGTAAATTCGAAAAGACTGGTGTAGTTCGCGAACTCCGCGCACGTCAGCAGTTCGACAAGCCCTCAGTTCTCAAGCGTCTCGCTATGGAACACGCTGTTTACGTTCAGCAGCTCAAGCGCAACGAAGAAGACTAATCTTTCGCTGTGCATCGAAATAAAGAGTCGTCCGAAGTACGTTTCGGATGGCTCTTTTTTATTTCCTGCAACATATCAAACAAAGTTTTTACCACAAAATTTGTTTGGTTCAAAAAAACTTCCTTAACTTTGCCTTATAACAACACAAAACCTGCATGAAGGCAGTCGACAGATTCATCAGTTATCTCATTGCCGACAAGGGCTACTCCAAAGCCACAACCGACATCTACTACTCCACGCTCTTCGAGTTATGGCGCTACATTCGCCGCACCGAGGAAACGCTCAACTGGAGCAATATCAACAAGGACATCATCCGAAACTGGATAACCAAGGAAGCCGAAAGAGGCATCTCGCCACTCACCATCCGCAAAAAGATGAGCGCCGTAAGGTCCTTCTACAAATACCTGCTACTCACAGAGCAAACAACTAACAACCCCACGCAGAGCATTGTTAATCCTAAAGCAAGAAAGCGCCTGCCTACCTTCCTGAAGGAAACGGAAATAAACCACTTGCTCGACAACGTACACTTCGACGACGACTACGAGTCGCAGCGCAACTATCTCATTCTGCTCACCTTCTACAGCACCGGCATACGACTCTCCGAACTCATCGGCATACATCACGCCGACATCAATCTCTACGACGCAGAACTCAGGGTACTCGGAAAGCGCAACAAGCAGCGCATCATTCCCTTCGGAAATGAACTCAAACAGGCTTTCGAAAAGTTCATACAATTAAAGAAGGATGCCGGCATAGAACTGACCACTCGCTTCTTCTGCCGAACAAACGGCAAACCCATGACGCCGCCCGAAGTAAGAAGCATCGTGAAGACCTACCTCTCCATGGTGACAACGCAACAGAAGAAAACGCCCCACGTGCTGCGCCACTCCTACGCCACGACGATGCTCAACAACGGAGCCAACCTTGAATCCGTGAAGCAACTGCTCGGACACGAAAGCATCTCTACCACTGAAATCTATACCCACACTACGTTTGTGGAACTCAAAAAAGAATACGACAAAGCCCACCCAAGGGCATAATACTAACCTAACAATAAAGGAGGATTACTATGGAAATTAGAGTTCAGTCCATCCACTTCAACGCAACAGAAAAGTTGCACGAGTACATTGAGAAAAAAGTCTCTAAATTAGGAAAGGCAAACGATATCGCCAATGTTGACGTCATTCTCAAGGTTGTAAAGCCCGAAACGGCGATGAACAAGGAAGTAAACCTCAACATCCACGTAGCAGGAACCGAACTGCACACAAGCAAGATTGCTGACAGTTTCGAAGAAGCGATCGACCTCTGCTGCGACTCTATCGCACGCCAGCTCCAAAAACAAAAAGAAAAACTTTCACAAGCCGACAACGAAAAACTTCGTTCTATCCTTCACTAATACGGACGAAACATAATACTACTTAACAACCGATAAAGCACAAAGGAGGGTGTGTCAAAATGCAAATTTTGGCACACCCTCTTAAGTTGTGTTAGAGTGAGTAGAATGCAAGGCGCTGAAATTGAGGATGAAGGGGGTGTACTGAAGTACATGACTAAATCCGAAATTGAGGAGCAACGCAGCAGTTTGCTCATTATGACACAACGCTATTCATGCGTAGAAATGTGCACCCAGAATGGGTCCCCAGCACGTTGTTATTCTTTACTTGTTGCTCGGACACCTCTTCAAGGTGCACATTCCTATTTAGTTTGTGCCGGGGGTATTCGCTACGCTCACACGCCTCGGTTAACGAGCGGAGACGCTTTCAGCGTCTTTTCTGCCATCCGCATGGTGCGAGCAACGCTCGCGAAAGTCTGTGAAAGTCCGTGAAGTCTGTGTGAGAACAAACAAAGCAGTTGTTTGTAGCAGGAAAACGCAATACAAGGAGTCGCCTAATGGAATAATATCCTACGTAGAGACGTTTCATGAGGTATCTCCAAATCAATTACATCTTTCGGGGGGTACATGGTGCATGAGAGAGACGCCCCAATGAATAGGTTATTCAAAATAGTATAAACAAATGAGACTGTTTTGGGTAAATAATAACCATCTGATATGATTTGTATATGACGCTGAAGGCGTCACCGCTCAAATACCCCGAGTGCACTGACGTGCACTCGGGGTATTCATGTGTGGGCATGTGTACCCTGAATGGGTGCCCCAACGCGTTGCAAATCATTACTTGTTGCTGGGGCACCTTTTCAAGGTGCACATACCTGTTTGGTTCGTGCCGGGGGTATTCGCTTCGCTCAAACCGCCGGTTACTAAGCGGAGACGCCTTCAGCGTCTTTTCTACCATCCGGATGGTTGCGAGCAAAAACGAATTGATTGCCGAAATTTACCGAAAAGTGTCAATCCTCGAAAATTCCGACAATCAAAAGTTGATTAACGAGATTAGAGGTCTTCTCTGTTTGTTAGACGCTATCATTGAAGACGAGTTTTAACCTAAGGCCCCCGTTAATTCGGGGGCAAATTTACAAAAAAATCATGAATTACGAAATTATAAGAGAAGCGAGAAAAAATAAAGGTTTAACAATGAAAGACCTCGCTGACAAAATAGGAAAATTTAGCTCATACATTGCCGAGATTGAATCAGGCAAAAGAGATTTAAGAATGTCTAACATTGAGAAGATTTACGAAGCATTAGATTTAGAAATTATTATAAGAAAAAAGACTATGAAGACACTTGAAACATATAACGACTATGAAGTTAAGGCAAGGCTAGCGAAAGTCTGTGAAAGAAGTCTGTGTGAGAATAAACAAAACCTTTGGTAATAATATAGCAGTTACCCCAAGAACTTTAACAGACCCCCTCTGCAACAAAAGTTGCTCGTCCCCTAACTTCGAGGGACAATTTGAGATAGTCTCCCTCGTTTAATTTTCCAATAGGTAATAATTAGGTTGTTAGGTTTTAAGGTTATGAGGGT